>CAZJXZ010000227.1:0-4400 GCA_964549955.1 uncultured Eubacteriales bacterium | reverse complement strand
CCAGGTCTCCCTTGACTATCGCCTCATAGATTTTGGCCCTTCCTTCGACATCATCCGATTTGGCGGTCAAGAGCTCTTGAAGGGTGAAGGCTGCACCATAAGCTTCCAAAGCCCAGACTTCCATCTCCCCGAAGCGCTGTCCTCCGAACTGAGCTTTTCCACCCAAAGGCTGTTGGGTGATTAGAGAGTAGGGTCCGGTCGATCGAGCGTGGATCTTGTCGTCGACGAGATGGTAGAGCTTCATGGTGTAAATGTAGCCTACGGTCACCTCGTGGTCTAACAACTCTCCTTTAATGCCGTCAAAAAGAGGACTCTTCCCTGACCTGGGCAATCCAGCTTTTTCAAGAAGGCCTTTGATTTCGTCTTCCTGAATGCCGTCGAAGACAGGAGTGGTGATCCAGAGGTTGAGAGCCTTGGAGGCCCAGCCCAGATGAGTCTCAAGAATCTGCCCAACATTCATTCTTGATGGAACTCCAAGCGGATTGAGGACAATATCCACTGGCGTTCCGTTCGGCAAAAAGGGCATATCCTCCTCAGGAACTATCTTGGCAATGACTCCTTTGTTTCCGTGGCGGCCAGAAATCTTGTCTCCCACCGAAAGCTTTCTCTTCATGGCGATATAGACCTTGATCGACTGAATCACTCCAGGAGCAAGCTCATCGCCCTTCTTGAGGCTATCGACTTTGTCTTTAAAAATCGATTTAAGAGCTTCAATCTGGCGTTTAACCTTTTTATCAATATCCCTGATCTTCTTCTCACGTTCTGCATTATCTTTAAGTCTCAATCTGTTAAGGTGCTCTGACTCAAGCCCGCTTAAAACCTTCTCATCCAGCTTTTTGCCCTTTTCCAGTTCAATATCCCCGATCTTCTGATCCTTGTCTATTGTCTCTCCCTTGAGGACACTCTTGATCTTTCTCCATCTTTCCCCTTCGAGGATGCTTATCTCATCATCCAGGTTTCTCTTCAACTTGGTTATTTCATCTTTCTCAATGGCTTTAGCCCGAACGCCTTTTTCAATTCCTCGTCGCGAGAAAATTCTGACATCGATCACTGTCCCCTCTGTTCCTGGAGAACAATAGAGCGAAGCATCCTTGACATCCAGGGCTTTCTCGCCAAATATGGCCTTGAGCAACTTTTCCTCAGGAGAGAGCTGTGTCTCTCCTTTGGGCGCGACCTTGCCGACGAGAATATCACCGGATTTGACATAAGCTCCAACCCTCACTATGCCATTCTCATTCAGGTTGCGGAGGAGCTCTTCTGGAACATTGGGAATATCTCTGGTGATTTCTTCCGGCCCTAATTTCGTATCTCGGGCTTCGATGGTCTCCTCGACGATATGGATGGAACTGAAGATATCCTCTTTGATCAGCTTTTCGCTGACGATGATCGCGTCCTCAAAGTTGTATCCTCTCCAGGGCATGAAGGCACAGAGAATATTCCGTCCAAGGGCCAATTCACCCTTATCCGTGCAGGAACTATCAGCCAGGATTTGACCTTTGATAACTCTGTCTCCTTTTCTGACGATGGGTCTCTGGTTGATGCAAGTATTCTGGTTTGTTCTTAAGAATTTTATCAGCAGATAGAGGTCGGTTCCCACTTCATATTCTTTGGCATCTTCTTTTTGATCGACGCGAATCAGAATTCTCTCAGAGTCAACAAACTCGACGACTCCCGACCGTTTACAGATAACGACGTCTCCTGAACCTCTGGCCACAAAGTGCTCCATTCCTGTTCCAACTAACGGCGCTTCAGGCCTGAGCAGAGGAACAGCCTGTCTCTGCATGTTAGAGCCCATCAGGGCTCGGTTAGCATCATCATGCTCCAGAAAGGGTATCAAAGCGGCGGAGAGGGAGACGAGCTGCTTGGGAGAAACATCAATATAATCGATTTGCTCCCGCGGAATCATCTTGAAGTTGCCGGCTTGCCTGGCGCTGACCAGCTCATTGACAAAATGCCCTTTCTCATCAACAGCAGCATTGGCTTGGGCTATGTTGTATTTTTCCTCCTCCCAAGCTGTCAGGTAAAAACAATGAGGCTCGACAATCGGTAGTTGCCTGGACTTCCCTTTCTCTAATTTTTCAATCTCTTTCTGGAGTTTATCTTTTTCGACAATCTCTCCGACCTTGAAGGAACTCGCTCCTGGATGAAGAATCTTTACGTAGTCAATGATCCTTCCTTCCCTGGCCTTTCGATAAGGAGTCTCGACAAATCCGAATTCATTAACTCGAGCAAAACAGCTCAAAGAAGAGATGAGGCCGATGTTCGGTCCCTCTGGCGTTTCAATGGGGCAAATCCTGCCGTAGTGAGAGGTCTGGATATCTCTGACCTCGAAACCCGCCCTTTCGCGGCTCAAGCCCCCAGGTCCAAGCGCACTCAGGCGTCTCTTGTGAGTCACCTCGGCCAGGCTGTTGATCTGGTCCATGAATTGGGAAAGCTGAGAGCTGCCAAAAAACTCTTTCAAGGCGGCGATCACCGGCTTGGAATTAATAAGGTCTTGAGGCATGGCTGAGGCCAAATCTGTGGCGATAGTCATCTTTTCTTTTATCGTCCTTTCCATCCGGGTCAGGCCGATACGAAAAGCATTCTCCACAAGCTCACCGACAGAACGAACGCGGCGGTTTCCGAGGTGGTCGATATCATCCAAAGCCCCTTCCCCTCGTCGCAAGCGGAGCAAGTACTTAATGACTTCGACAAAGTCCAAAGGAGACAATGTCTTTTCATCCAGCGGCCGATTCAATCCTAATTTGATGTTCATCTTCAAGCGGCCGATTCGGGAGAAATTATATTTCTGCGGATTGAAGAACAAGTTGCGGAAAAGACTGTGAGAGCTTTCCACTGTATGAGGCTCACCCGGTCTGAGCTTTCTGTAAATCTCGGCTAGAGCCTGGTTTGTATCTTTGCAGGAATCTTTTTTCAAGGTATTGAGGAAGATATCGCCAACCTTATCCTCTTCGGGGAAAAACACTTCAAACGGCTCTTGAAGGCCTTTTAGCTCATCAAACACGGCTTCGCTTATTTCTTCTCTGGGCTTAACCACTTTTTTTATCGCTGTCAGAGCCAGGGCTCCTCTGAGTTCTTTCTTGTCCAGAAGAATCTTCTTGACATCATGCTCTTTCAGCTTTTGGCAATACTCCGGGCTGAGCTTCTCTTTGGCTTTTACCAGGACTCTCCTCTTGGAGGCAGGGTCAATGATATCCTCGCCGACAGTCTTGCCGATAAGATTGTCACTGAGCTCCCAGTAGAACTTCCCATTTTCAGGAATGATTTTGTATGTCCTGTAGAAGAGGGAAAGAATGGCCTCGTCTGACCCAAACCCCAAAGCTCTCAAGAAAACTGTTGCCAAAAATTTCTTCTTCCGGTCCAGACGGACATAGAGGACGTTCTTACTGTCATATTCAAACTCAACCCAAGCTCCTCGGTAAGGGATAATCTTGCCGATATAGAAGCCCTTCGCCTCTCCTGGCCTAAAAAAGACTCCTGGAGACCTCTGCAGTTGGCTGACGATGGCTCTTTCAATTCCGTTGAAAATGAATGTCCCCTTTTCAGTCATCAAAGGTATCTCGCCAAAATAGACTTCTTGTTCCTTGATATGCTTCAACCTCTTGGCTTTGGTCGCAGGGTCTTTATCCCAGGAAATCAGCCGGACCTTGATCCTGAGCGGAACAGCATAGGTATAGCCTTTCTGGATGCATTCCGTTGGGCTGTATTTCATCTTCAGTCCTACTCGATCCCCGCAGTGGTCGCAGATAGGAATCTCTATCTTCTTCACCGAGCCACAATAGGGGCAAATCTCCTTCTCGGTGAGCTCGATATCCGAAGGGAGAAGGGTTCCACAGCCGTTGCATCGAGGCCGGGAATTATCTACACCTTTCAGACGGCCGCATTTGCACTCCCAGTTGCCGATTGAGTAGCTGATAAAATCCAGATGAGTCGTTTCTTTAAAATCGGAGATGGGGAAGATATCTTTGAAAGCCGCTTGCAGTCCGGCATCCCTTCTCTCCTCAGGCAAGAGTTCCATCTGAAGAAATTCTGCATAGGATTGCCTCTGGATAGCGAGCATATCCGGCATGGGAAAGGCAGTTTTTATTTTCGAAAAATCGACTCTTTCCAGGTAGATATTTTCCTTGCTTTCAATCATCTTTCCTCTCTCAAAATATGTTTTGAGTCTTATAGAAAAATATCAATGAATTTCTCTATTTTAGCCTACTGGATTTCGACCACTGCTCCGACTGCTTCAAATTTTCCTTTTATCTCTTCAGCCTCCTGCTTGGAGATTCCTTCCTTCAAAGGCTTGGGAGCGCCGTCGACCAAATCCTTGGCTTCTTTCAAGCCAAGGCTCGTCACCTCTCTTACGGTTTTGATGACATTGATCTTTTTATCGCCAACGCTCTTCAGAATTG
>CAZJXZ010000226.1:0-4404 GCA_964549955.1 uncultured Eubacteriales bacterium | reverse complement strand
TGGCAAAGCCTTTTTTCACTTCAAGGCCGAGCTTCTCAAGATAGGCGGCGGCAAGGGCTGAAGTCCGCTTTTCCTCAAAGGCCAGTTCTGGATGGGCATGGATATCCCTTCGAATCTCGATAAGCTCTGGAGATATTTCCCGGACGATTTCCTTTATCTTCTTGTCTGTGCTTCTGGTCTGTGAAAAAAGACGCTTATCAACAGAGAAAAGACAAAGGCAGATAAAAATTCCATAGAGAAATTTTCTGATCATTGATTACCTTCCTTTCGATGGTTGGAATGGTAAATCAACACCAATAGACTTACACGGCAACCACAGCAGAAAACCAAATTCTTAGTATCTATTTCTTAAGCTCGGACAGCCTTTTTTTCGCATCCTCAACCTCAGAAATCCCAGGATCAGCGTCTTTCCAGAGGTCGAGGAATTTATCGTAGTGCTCTATGGCTTTAGTCCTGCTGCCTTGCTGTTCATAGATCTTCCCCAGCATGTAGAAGCTCTTGGCATAGATATCGCCAGAATCGATTCTTCCCATTGTGATTCTTGTGATTTTTTCATATTCCTCTCTCGCCCTGTTCGTATTTCCCGCTCTGTAATACGCGAGTGCGAGAGGTTCTATAAAGCCTGGAGGCATATCTTGCGGGCCGTCAGAAACTAAAGAGAGCGCTTTTTCAAGAGAATCAATAGCAACGGATAAATTCTCTCTTTCATACTCGATCATGCCGACTAAACGGTAATAGTGCCTCATGAGTTTCTTGTTTGTTTCTTTCTCCAACAACGACTTGAGTTCATCTGTGGTCTCCTGCGCCCTGCCGATTTCTTTCAATTTGAGATAGGCAAATCCTTTCCCTTCTAAAGCTTCAATTTGGGTATACAAGTTTTTCAGCTCAACAGCGATATCCTGTAACTTATCGTATTCCTTCAAAGCGTCTTGAATCCTTCCAGTTTTAAAATAAATATTTGCCCGAACGGCATGATAGGTTCTCAAATGCCATATTTGATTGCCGAGTCTATCTATTAAACCTTTTGCTTCTTCTATTAATTTTTCTGATTCATTAAATTTTCCCTTTAAATAGTACAGTGAGATTAGATTCACTATTCCCGATAATTGAACAGAGGGGTTTTTATCTTCCACCACCTTCTTGAGCTCCTTCTCACCTTCCTCCAGATTTCCTTTAAGCGTTTCAATCCATCCTTTCATCATCGAAAGTCCGTATTTATCAGGCATTGAGGCGAAGGCTTTCTCGTATTCAGCTTGAGCAAGGTCATATTCGCCAAGATAAATATAATTGATTGCCAATCCGGCCCGAATCCTCATATCCTCGGGAAAATTATCAAGATAAAAACGATAGAGCTCTTTAACCTTGTCATACAATCCTTTTACGTTGTACGCTTGCGCCAGGTATATAGAGACCCAGATAGCTTCCTCCCTGTTTTTCACAAGGACTTCCAGAAAAGGTATGGCTTTGTCATATTCTTCAAGTTTCTCCATGTATACCTGGGCAAGGTTAAAATTGCCGAGCAAATCATCCGGATAAATTTCAAGCAGTGTTTCATAAGAATCAATGGCTTTCTCCAAATTCTCTTCCACTATCTGGTAGTAGTCTCCTTCTATGAGATGGCGTTCTCTCTCCGAGGCACGATCCTTCAGCTCGAATGCTTTTCTGAGTGGACCCATCTGCTCATCGATCTTACCAGTGAGTCTGTAAGCCCAGGCCATCGTCCTGTAGGCCATGGCGAAGTTCGGATCCTCTGCAATGGCCTTCTTCATGTATTCGAGTGATTGATTGTAGTTATACTGCTGATGGTATTTCCAGCCCTCCATGTATTGTTTGAACGCTTCAGGCGAATTTGTGGTGATCTTCCCGACTTCTTTATCGATGTCACCGGCCATCTGTTTGCTGGTGAGTTTGAGGTCCGATTTAATCTGTTTGGTCAGCTCATCGATCTTGTCCGGAATTTCTTCCTCTCCCTTGCATCTTGATTCTATCGAGCTGATGACCTCTCCAGTCTGCGGTTTCTGAAGCATGGCGGTGATGACGAAACTGTCGCCGATCTTGATAAAACTCCCCTTGAGTATATGGTCGACTCTCCCCTGGTTTGCGATCTTCTCTAAATCCTCTGAGGAAAGTTTTTCTTCCTCGAGCAGGTTCAGCTTCTTAAGAATGCTGAAGATTTTATCTCCGCTTAAGACGTTGATATATTTCGACTGGCTGAGGTCGATGATGATCCATTCAGAGAGCCCGCTCCGCAGGTATTCGAGATTCTCGTCTCCAGTATTGTTCTCGAAGTAGACGACAGCCAGAGATGGTTTGTCCGATGGAAGAGGAGCTACTTTTTTAGAGGGAAGGATTTGAAGCACTATAACTGCTGCAATCGCGACGGCAGCGACCAAGATCGCCGGGAGAAGGATCTTTTTAACATTAAAGGTAACGGTTATTTCTTTGGAGGTTGTGGGCTTCCGCCGTGGAAGCTTTATATCTGTTGTGGGAATACCTTTTTCTATTTTGGTTAGCTCAGAAAGTAGATCTTCAGGGGTCTGGTATCTCTTTTCTCTATTCTTCTCCAGACATTTCAGGATCAGATGGCTGAGGTCCTCTGGGATTTGAGGGTTGAGCTCTTTGGGATCCGGAGGGGCCTCTGTTTTGTGCTTTACGGCGATGCTGAGTGCTGTATCTCCCTCAAAAGGCAGCCTGCCGGTCACCATCTCGTACAGGATCACGCCCAGCGAGTAAATATCCGAACGCTGATCGATTTCCTTGGCTTCCACCTGCTCAGGCGACATGTACTCCGGAGTCCCGATCGTCACTCCTGCGCCGGTAACCCCTTTTTCTTTCAAGGATCGGGCAATTCCAAAATCCATGATCCGGGCGTTCCCGTCTTTGTCGATCATGATGTTATTGGGCTTGAGGTCTCGATGGATGACTCCCAATCGGTGTGCCTCAATGAGTCCTTCGCACACTTGTTTCGTTATGTTGATTGCTGTTCCCATCCCGAGCTGCCCGCTCATCCTGATCATGCTTTTCAAGTCTTCACCAGAAACATATTCCATGGTGATGAAATGAGTTCCCTCGTACTCGCCAAGATCATACATCCGTCCAACATTCCTGTGGGCGACCTTGCGGGCGAGCTTCAATTCGTTGCTGAAGCGTTCAATAACCTTTTTATCATAAGAAATCTCGGGCTTAATGAGCTTTATGGCGATCTTCTCATTGATTTTCTTATCGAGTGCTTTATAGACCTTGCCCATACCGCCTTTACCTAATTCCTCGATGATCTGATACCGCCCGGCAAAAGTGGAGCCTGTAGTGAGCTCTTCCTTGGGCGTTTCAAGAGTCTTGGTGATTGGGATTTCTTCTGAAGAAGGAAGGGGAGTCGCGCACTCCTTGCAGTATTTGGAGTCAGAGGGATTATCCGTCTTGCATTTGGGGCATTTCATGGACTTCTATTCTCTCTGCTAATAGGCAAAAGAGTAGCAATTTCTAAGAACAGAGTCAAATAGCACTCATCAGGCATAGTTTAAGGGTTTTCCCAAATGCCTGGCATGCTGGAAAGCTTGTTCTGGGTACAGGACTCTGGCTTCTGGGATATTTAAGGTTTAAAAAAGCGAAAGATTGAATCTCCTGCAAAACCTTCCCTACCGCGCGTTGCGAATCAAGATTTTTTTACTCCCTCAGTTCTAACACTTCGTCTTATACTTGTACTTTTTATCCAGAATTAGCGCTTGACCATTTTCTGGATGAAGATGGTGAAGAGGATGACAAGGATGACAATGCCCGCAGCGACAAGAACTATGATCAGCAGAGGAAGCTTTGCTTCGGCTTCAGCAGAGATGACCGGCAGGCTGACGAAGGAAGCGTGTTCTGTATTCCTGAAGATTGTCACTGTCGGTGGAGGAGACAGCACGGGTGTTGAGGCATTGTCTTTGTCAGCGCAGGTCAGGGTTATTCGAATTCGATGGCCGGCGTTAAAAACATTGGAGGTCGGCTGAAGGTCAAAGACAAGCTCTGCGACCTCACCTGGTTTGAGCTCAACGGCATCTTCCTTAAGGCTTCGGTGGAAGGGAAGCCCTATATTATCGTAGTAAGGTTCATGGAGGGCACGGTGGGAAGCTCTTAACGTTCCTTCAGAGAGATAATGGCTGAATCCCTGTGCGTCAATCTCTTCCAGGTAGACGAAGAAATCTCCGTCCGTTGCTGTCGAGCTCGTCCAGAGATGGACGACGGGATGGCCGGTGACTTCCAGGTCTTCAATCAATGGCTCGGTTGTATAGGTCAAACCTTTTTGGTCGTTAGCTGTCATATCAGGATACCCGAACCCTCCTCCGACGGCATTGTCCCAGCGGGACGCTTGGCCGGTGGTTGTCGTGTAGTCCACCGTATAGTTGTCTTCGCCGGATATTTCCG
>CAZJXZ010000225.1:0-4420 GCA_964549955.1 uncultured Eubacteriales bacterium | reverse complement strand
CCTTCCATACGGTCTTCTCAACACCCAGCCTGATCCACTTCATACCACGGATTTACGAGAGGTTTCACTAGATGAGAAAGCATCCTTATTGCCGCGCTCGCTTTTCAAAGGGTCTAAATTTAATATATCATTAACAGAAAAAAGATGAGCAGGGCGAACCTTTTCCAGAAGGCAGAAAGAATCTACAGGGCGGCTCTGGCCGAAGTGGAGCCAGAAAATCTTATCCAAAAAAGTGTTTCGATAAAAAATGAAAAGCTAAGAGTCCAGGATAGAGTTTTCGACCTTTCTTCATATAAAAACATCTTCCTGGTTTCGATTGGAAAAGCGGCTCCTTTTATGGCCGAAAGCCTCTCTCGAATTTTGAGCAAGAGATTGAAAAAAGGAATAGCCCTTTGTCTTCCACAGACGAAGAAAAAGCTCGAGCGGATAACCTGCCTTCCTGCCTCCCATCCTCTTCCGGATGAGAAGAGTCTGGCTGCGGCCGAGCGCATTCTTGAGCTGGCAACCCAAGCCGGGGAGAGAGACCTTCTCTTCTTCTTGATCTCTGGAGGCGGCTCGGCCCAGATTTGTCTTCCTCTTGAGGGAGTCTCGCTTGGAGAAAAAAGGCAGGTGACTGAAATGCTGTTAAAAGCCGGGGCCAATATCAATGAGCTCAACACTGTGCGCAAGCATCTCTCCAGAATCAAGGGTGGCCGTCTGGCGCAGGCCGCTTTCCCGGCAACGGTGATTAACCTCATTGTCTCTGATGTGATCAACAACGACCTGGAGAGTATTGCCTCGGGGCCGACTTGCTGGGATTCCTCAACCTATACCGAAGCCTTTCGAGTTTTAAAGAAGTACGGTCTCTGGCCTAGGACACCTGGCCCGATAAGAAGGGTTATCAGCAGAGGAATGGAGGGAAAGATAGGCGAGACCGTCAAAAGAGGAGCGCCGGTTTTTAGACGGGTTCATCATTTCATCATCGGTGACAACCTCCTGGCTCTTAAGGAAGCTGAGAGGGAGGCTCGAAGGCTCGGCTTTGAAACCTCAATCCTGACTTCTGCTGATCAAGGAGAGGCGAGGGATGTTGCCCAGAATTATGTCTCTCTTATTCATAATCTCTCTCGATCAAAAAAAAGTTTGAAGCCTCTTTGCCTTCTTTCCGGCGGCGAGCTGACGGTCGCTGTCAAAGGAAGAGGCAAAGGAGGCCGAAATCAGGAATTCGTCCTGGCTGCCCTGCAGGAGATGAAAAGACGTCCCCTGGGAGTTTCGAGCTGGCTGATTTTGAGCCTCGGCTCAGATGGAGTCGATGGCCCAACTGATGCTGCCGGCGCCTGGGCAGAGCCGTCGATTCTTAAGAAAGCAGAAGAGTTGGGTTTGCACCCTGAAGAATATCTCGATGACAATGATTCCTATAATTTTTTTAGAATGGCAGGGGGATTGATCTTTACCGGCCCCACCCGTACAAACGTTATGGATTTTCGTATATTTTTGATAGGTGTTTGATAAGTGTATTTCTAATAATGACCTTGAAATTTTTTTCCACTCTCTTTCTCCACCGGCCGGAGTCGACCATGACTTATGAGACTTTCGCCGGATTCTCTCTGCCTGCGATGCTTTTAGCGGCTACCGCGCTCTGCCAGGCGCTATCTTTGATGATGAATGCCGAGATATCGATTTTTGCTGGAGGTCCGTCTTCCAAAATTCGAAGGAAGTATGCTAAGATAGCTGCGGTCAAATCCCAGAGGTAAAGAATGCCTGAGAGAGACTGGAAAGAGGCCTTGGCCAAATGCTTTGAAGAGCTGAGGGTTATCGAAGAATGCAAGGGCGAGACTCCAGAGAATTTCAAGCAGTTTTGTGAATTCATCGCCGAGCCAGCCTTTGAGAGTTTGGCCGAAGAACTGAGAAGGTATGGAGTTAAATCGAAACTGAGGAGGATAAAAGGCAAGCTGATCGCCTTTCAAGTGAATTTTCCCAAGTCAGGAATTGACAACTTTCACTACCTGATTTGCCTTCCCAAAGGCTCTTTTGAGCTCAGGTTGAAACTGCGGATAAGGGGCAGGAAGAGCAAGAAAAGCACAATCGAGGAAAAGGAACTGCCCTTCATGAAAGAGGTCTTGCCTGCCGATATCTTGAAGTTGAAAAAAGAAGACCTTATCTTCGATTTGATAAAACATTATAGAAATTTCAACTTCGAAGCTCTGACAAAGATAGAATAGAAAGCGGGAATTTTTCCTGCCCAATAGCTTGCTCCTTTCAATTTTTGCTCTTCTCAATGGAAAAGAAGAAGTTAGCTCCTGGAATAGTTGCTGTTCAATTCCTTGTCTTGATCTCCTATTCTTCTGTTGCCATTCTGACTCTCCTCTCTCTCTACTTCGAACACCTGGGAGGGAGCCCGCGGCAGATCGGCTTTTTGATGGGTCTTTTTTCTCTGGCAGGTTTTTTATTCCGTCCTTTGGGAGGCTGGATTTTAACCAAAGTCGATCCCAGGAAGGTTGTGGTCACCAGTCTTGTTTTTCTTCTTCTGGTGACTGCCATGCACCTTCTTATCCGCAGGCTGGATTGGTATGCGGCTTTCATCAGAATCGTTCATGGCGTCAGCTTTTCTGTTTTTATCCTGGCCGCGCTTTTGATCGCTGTTCTCTTAACAAGCGAGGAGGAGAGGGCCTATGCCATCGGGATTGTCTCCACAGGATTCATGCTTCCGCTCCTTTTTATCCCCTTTATCGGGGAAGTCATCATAAAAAAATTCGGCTACTTCCCCTTTTTTCTGACTGCAATCTTTCTCGCTGCTATTCCGCTCGTCTATTATTTTCTTGCCAGGATTGACCTTCCTCGTTTCTCCGAAGAGTCAAGAGCCCGAAGCACGAGTTACCTGCGTCTGCTGCTGCAGCGAAAGAACTACCTAATCTTCATGCTGACCTTTGTCTTTGAAGTCAGTTTGAGTTCCGGCTTAGCCTTTGTTCCTCTTCTGGCTCAAGGCAAGCCAGCCATGCGGGCTGGCTTTTTTTACACCTTCCTTGGTTTGACAGCCGTGTTGATGAGGGTTTATGGCGGGAGTCGGTTCAGATTCTGGGGAAGCCCGAGGATGATTCTTCCTGCTTTTTATTTTCTCACGGCAGGAGGGATTTTGACCTATCTGGCTTCTAATGATTTTCTTCTCGCCCTCTCGGCTTCGATCTGGGGAATCGGAACCGGGATACTTTACCCTCACCTTACAGCCCTGGTCATCGAGGGCGTGCCTTCGCTAGATAGGGGGAAAGTTTTGAGCCTTTTTGCCTCTGCCGTTGATCTAGGTTTTGCCCTTGGGCCCCTCTCTTTTGGCTCAGTCTCCAATTCGCTCGGATTCAGGAATGCTTTTCTTTTTCTCGCTCTCTTTATTTTCCTCTCTTCGACCGGACTGATTCTAATTGTGAGACCGTTTAAAGGCGCCAGATAAGTCGAAGTCTCTCTCGCTTGTCTAGCCGGGTGATTCCTTCTTTTCTTGCTGCTTCCAAAGCTTCTTTGTACTCTTCTTCGCTGATTCTCCGCTTCAAAGGCGAATTGAGAGGGATTTTGCCGCAAGGATAATACTGGTCCATGATATTGACATAAGTGTTCTTCGAGATTTCTGAAGCCAGGAAGCGCATCACTTCTTTTGTTCCGGCCAGCCCCTGGGGGAGAACGAGGTGTCTTACCAGAAGTCCCCTAAGAGCTATCCCTCTCTCGTCGATCAGCAAATCGCCAACTTGGCGGTGCATTTCTTTAAAGGCAAGCTTTGCGATTTGAGGATAATCAGGGGCTTGGGAATATTCCTGGCTGACCTTGCTCTGGCCGTACTTGAAGTCCGGCATGTAGATGTCGAAGACTCCAGCCAGCAACTTCAGAGTCTCGACAGAATCGTAGCCTCCGCTGTTGTAGACAAGAGGAACAGAAAGCCCCTTTTCTACGGCAAAAGGGATGGCCTTCAGGATCTGGGGGACGTAGTGAGTGGGAGTGACGAAATTGATGTTGTGGCATCCCAGTTTCTGGAGCTCGACCATCATCCTGCCCAGGATTTCGAAAGACACTTCCTGGCCGTCGCCCAGATGGCTGATGGAGAAGTTCTGGCAAAAAAGGCATCTCAGGCTGCAGTGGGTCAAAAAAATCGTGCCTGAGCCATGATAGCCGACAAGAGGCCTTTCTTCCCCGAAGTGAGGCGAATAAGAGGAGACTTCAGGTAAGAAGCCGGCCTGGCAGAAGCCCTTCTCTCCCTTGAGTCGATTGACTCCACAGTTTCGAGGACAGAGGCGGCATTCTTCGAGAATCTGGATGGACTTCTTCGCCTTCTTTTCAAGCAGGCCCTGTTCGTAGGCCTTAATATAAGCGGGCTCAAAGCTCTTTGACGGCATGCTGAAAAAATTATATCAGCTTCCAACAGCGAAGGGCAAAGGAAGAAAAGGAGAAAAAGGGGACAACCCCA
>CAZJXZ010000224.1:0-4427 GCA_964549955.1 uncultured Eubacteriales bacterium | reverse complement strand
GGAAAAAAACAAGAACTTAAGAGGGAGACAATATGATATAATTCTAAAAAGTCGATTTTGAACTTAGACCTGGATGGCAAAAAAAGGATAAAACGTTTAAGGAAAGTTGGCAAAATGATAAAAAATCGAAAGGAACTCGAAAAATTTGAAAACCAGATAATCCGCAAAGAGAAATTGAGTATCAAGAAAAAATTTCTTCTTATGGATGCCATGTACAAAGAAGCTGTCGCACTCGGCTCTTTCCCTTTGAAAGATGCTCTTTCGGGACTGGATATAGACATAAAAATTGCGAAGGTTATAAACAGTGTTTCTTAGACTTCTAAAAAAAATAGCTCGTGCCTTAGTCAAAAATGATATTCCTTATATGGTCATAGGAGGGCAAGCTGTCCTCTTTTATGGGGAGCCAAGATTGACTAAAGACATTGACATTACCCTCGGCATCGGAATAGGCGGACTTGGCAAAATAAAAAGCATTGTCAGTACACTTAAACTTAAATCTTTGGTTGCCAATGTCGAGGAGTTTGTGCAGAAGACAATGGTCTTCCCCGTCATTGACAAGAAAAGTGGAATCAGGATTGATTTTATATTTTCATTTTCAAAGTACGAAAGGCAAGCTCTTCGGAGAGCTAAGAATATAAGATTTGGCAAAACAGAAATCAAGATTGCTGCCCTAGAGGATGTTGTTATTCATAAGATTGTAGCTGGGAGAGCTAGAGATATCGACGATGTGAAGATGATCCTTCTTAAGAATCCCAATTATGTCACTCATTATATTGAGAAATGGCTTGGAGAATTCGATAAATCCTTAGGCGAGGACTTTAGAAAAACATTCAAATCGCTGGTTAGGAGCTTAGGTTCTTAAGAGTACCCGGTAGAGCACGGTCCGCTCAGGATGTCGAGGACGGTAAACTCCGGCCACAGCAAGAGCTTTTCATCAAGAAACAGACCAGCTCGCTCAAAGCACGCTCTCTGCCCCTATGCGCCTGGAAGATGCCGCGAAAGATCCTGCCTCTTTCCTTCGGAGAGTAAACAGAAGTTGTTAAACGCAAGGATGAGAAGACAACTCCTGTTGTCAGCGGGCCACCTTGAGCATCTCTGGAGAGGTATCCGCCGCACTTGCAGCAGGTGATAAACACCTGATCTTCTGCGCGGGTCAGCTGAAGGTGTTCGATGTTTTTCGTCCTGCCGCGCCGGTGTTAATCACGGAGCAGCAACTTGAGTCGCTCGACGAGCCGTCGGCGTTCTCGATTTGCGCTGGACATCTCTATGTATCCGATAGTGAGAACGGTGTATGGATTTATGCCCTTCGGTTGTGAGGACGCCAACCCCGCCCTGCCCGAAGTCGAGGATGCCAGGAAGAGGCTGGAAGGTTCTTGTCGCCAAGAATCCTTCCTACTGCGTCCCAAACTTTGTTTCGAGGGCCGAGGCTTCTCTCTCCCTCCCGTTCGATCGAAGATAGGCGGCAAAGTCTTTGACAAGTTCAAGCAGGTCGGGATGCTTTGGGTTAAGGATTTTTTGGTAAATGGACAAGCCTCGTCGATACAGCGGCTCGGCCTCCCCAGGCCGATTTTGATCGCGGTAAAGGTTGGCCAGATTGTGCAGACTATTTGCGACAAAATGATGCTCAAGTCCAAAAGCCTTTTCCCGGATCTCCAGGGCACGCCGATAGTACTTCTCCGCCTCTGCGTATCTTCTCTCCTTGGCACAAAGCAGGCCCAAGTTGTAGAGGCACAGGCCGACGTCTGGATGATCCGGACCAAGGGCCTCCTCCGAGATCTTGAGCGCTCGACGATAAACTGGCTCGGCATCCCGGAAATGATCCTGCTCAAGATAAAGATTAGCGAGACTGATGAGAGTCCTCGCCATATCGGGATGATTCGAGCCCAGGACTTTCTCCCGAATCTGAAGAGCCCGTCGATACATAGGTTCCGCTTCCTTGTACTTTTTCTGCAGCTTGTAAGCAATCCCGAGATTGTTACAAGATGTGGCGACTCGGGGATGGTCCGGCCCCAATGCTTTCTCCTCTATGGAAAGAACTCGTTGAAAGACCGGCTCGGCCTCGGCATATTTGCCCTGCCTGGCCATGAGAATGGCCAAGTTCGTCAGAATCATGGTCAAATCCAAGTTTTCAGCTCCAAGCACCTTTTCCTGGATTGCGAGGGCACGCTTGTAGAGAGGCTCGGCTTCCGCATACCTGGAGGAGTTTTCATAAAGTACGGCTAGGTTATTGAGACTCCTGGCTATTTCAAGATGGTCAGGCCCCAGCAGTCTTAGACGCATATCCAGCGCCTGTTTCAGAAATGGTTCGGCCTCTGTATGTCTCCCCAGTTTCCGATACAAATCTCCGACCGCATTGAGGCTCGCAGCCACGTCGAGCTGCTCATGGCCCAACAGCTTTTGGCGAGTATCCAGGGCTTTTTTATGAAGAAGCAGCGACTCTTCGTAAAGTCCCAGCTGGTCATAGACCCTGCCGATCGTCGCCTGGAGCCGCGCTTGAGTAAGCGGCTGGCCCGCTAATTCCTTATCGATTTTCTCGGCGCCTCGATCCAGGATTTCCCGTGCGGTAATCGTCTTGCCCCTTGCTTTACCAGGATCAGAGACCTCGAAAAGATTCACCAGGAAGTCCGAGACTTGATTGGAGGTTTCGGCCTCTTTGTTCGCCCTGTCCCGCTCACGGGCGATGCGGCGGGCCTGAAGGGCAGTTGTTACGGAAAACGCGACTAGGAGAATGACTAGTGCAGAGGCCACCCCAACGCCAACCCTGTGGCGGCGGACGAATTTCTTGGCTTTATAAAAGGTGCTCGGCGGCCGGGCGACGATCGGCTGATGGTGCAGGTACCGGTCGATGTCTGCTGCAAGATCCGAAGGCGACCCGTAGCGCCGGGTCCGGTCCTTCTCCAGGGCCTTCATCGTGATCCAATCGAGGTCGCCCCGGATCTGCCGGATGAGCGCCGGGCGCTCCGTCCGTCGGTTCTGTGCCTGAATCACCGAGACCTTACCCATGGTGCTCAGCTTGGTGCTCGGCTTCGGCGGGTCCTCCTCCCGGATCCTTCGCCGGATCTCCTCGAAGCCAGCCTTCCTCAGCTCCTTGGGATCAAAGGGAAGAGCACCGACCAGGAGTTCGTAGAGAATGGCGCCCAGCGAGTAGACGTCGGTCCGGGTGTCAACATTCTGTCCTGTCATCTCCGCCTGTTCGGGGCTCATGTACTCCGGCGTCCCGATCATCATCCCAAGCTCGGTGAACATCGTCTTCTCGGTGAGGCTCTGGGCCGTCGCCTTGGCCACGCCGAAGTCGATGATCTTTGGCACGGGTTTCCCATCTTGAATTGCCACCAGTATGTTCGAAGGTTTGAGGTCGCGATGGATTATCGCTTTCTGGTGGGCGTGTTGGACTCCTTCGCAGACATGCGTGAAGAGCATAAGGCGCTCCGACGTCGTCAAACGGTTCTGGTCGCAATAAGTTGTGATGGGGATGCCCTGAACATATTCCATGATAAAAAAGGGCCTTCCTTGCACTGTTTCACCGGCTTCAAATACTTTGGCGATGGCCGGGTGATCCATCATGGCTAGGGCTTGCCTTTCGGATTCGAATCGGGCGATGACCTGCTTGGTGTCCATGCCAGCCTTGATGAGCTTCAGGGCCACTCGGCGATGGATGGGTTTGTGCTGTTCGGCGATCCAGACCTCTCCCATCCCGCCCTCACCGACTTTCTGGAGAAGATGATAGGGGCCGATGGTTTGAGCAGTCTCGCCAGTTGAGGTCATGGTTACGGTCTTTTCAGCAGACTCCTTCTTATCCATTAGGTCCCCCTGAAGGTAATTTTGGCAGAGGATAAAGATTTTGCTTTTTAAAGGATAAAAAAATGCTTTTCAGCATAGCTGGCTGACTGATCATCTTAATGCCCATTCTCCCATCCAACCATCATTGAGAAATATAAATCATGACAAAAAGCATGTCAAGGACAATCAGAAGTCGCTTGTGGCGGTCAAAAAGCCGCAGGAAAGCTCAGAAGTGCCGGAAATGGTATAGAAGTCTCCATCCGTGCAAGGGAGAAAATCATTAAAAATATTCAGGCGAAGCCTCTGCGGACATCAGAAGCTCTTGCGAAGCAACCTGAGGCGGAAGAGGTCTCTTCGCCACAAACGTCAGCTTGAGGTGATTGATAATGCGATCGACCACAGAGAAATCGATGATAAAAGCGATGATCTTCATCGTGCCACCGCATTGGGGACTCTGGAAGGGATTGCCCGGAGGCTGGTAGTTTTTATACCTCAAGCCCAAAAAGCGCCTGACTATACGACCTTCCAAGTGAGGTCAATGAGATTGGGGTTTTCTCTTGAGGTTTACGGAGAGGCTAAAGAATACGACATGGCCGGGGATGCAAGCGGGCTAAAGCCAACCAATCGAGGAGAGTATAGAATCAGCC
>CAZJXZ010000223.1:0-4437 GCA_964549955.1 uncultured Eubacteriales bacterium | reverse complement strand
AAGTATTGTGTTCCCATATTAAGGAAAATAAAAGATGAAGCACACAACCAGCCGCCGCGATTTCCTCAAGACTCTGGGTCTGAGCGGCATTGCCCTTTCACTTAAGCCGAGCAAACTGCTCGCTCTAAAAAAGCCATCGCTGCAGAAACGCCTGACGAATTTTATCGTCGTCTTGACCGACGACCAGGGATATGCTGATGTCGGCTGCTTCGGGGCAAAAGGTTTTGAAACTCCGAACCTCGACCGGATGGCCGCAGAAGGAGTTCGTTTCACGAGCTTCTACGTTGCCCAAGCTGTCTGCAGCGCCTCGCGGGCAGCGCTCCTGACCGGCTGTTATTCAAACCGGGTGGGCATATTCGGTGCATTGTCGCCTGAATCGGATGTCGGGCTGAACTTTGAAGAAGAGACCATAGCCGAAGTTCTCAAGAAAAAGAGATACGCAACCGGCATTTTCGGGAAATGGCATCTTGGCCATCACCTCAAATTCCTGCCACTGCAGCATGGCTTCGATGAATACTTCGGCCTTCCCTATTCCAACGATATGTGGCCTTTGGACTATGAAGGCAAGCCTCTTCCCAAAGATGACCGGAAGGCTAAACACCCTTATCCCCCGCTTATCGACGGCAATGACAAGGTTGCTGAGCTACGCACCCTGCAGGACATGAACATTTTGACCACGCTCTACACCAAGCGCGCTGTCCATTTCATCGAAAAGAACAAGGACCGGCCATTCTTCCTCTATCTTGCCCATTCCATGCCTCATGTGCCGCTGGGTGTCTCTGAAAAATTCCGGGGTAAGAGCAAGCAGGGTATGTACGGGGATGTCATCATGGAGATTGACTGGTCAGTGGGTGAAATCCTCAAAGCCCTAAAAAAGAATAACCTTGATGACAACACGCTGGTTATTTTTGCGACCGATAACGGTCCCTGGCTGAATTTCGGAAACCACGCCGGCTCAGCGCTGCCTCTTCGCGAAGCAAAAGGGACTTCATGGGAAGGCGGAGTCAGAGTCCCTTGTATCATGCGCTGGCCAGGACACATCCCTGCGAGCTCGGTCTGCAATAAAATGGCGGCGACCATGGACCTGCTTCCTACCTTTGCCGCCATTGCCGGAGCAGCTCTGCCCAAGAATAAAATCGACGGAGTCAACATCCTGCCTCTGCTCCTCGGAGATAAAGAGGCCAACCCCCGCGACCATCTTTATTATTATTACGGGAAACAGCTCGAGTGCGTCAGGCAGGGAAACTGGAAGCTCCACTTTCCTCACAGCTACCGTTCCTATCAAGGCGTTGAGCCGGCCAAAGACGGCCTTCCCGGTCGTTATGGCGAAGGTAGAACCGGACTGGAGCTCTATGACCTTGAAAACGACATCGGTGAAAAGTTTAACGTTACCGAAAAATACCCTGAAGTTGTTAGACAGCTTCAGGACCTGGGAAAAAAAGCCCGAGAAGAGCTAGGCGATGAAAAGAGGGTCGGAAAGGAAGTCCGTCCTCCTGGCCGTATGCCTGCTGTCAAAAAATAGCGGTTTCGCTCTTTAGAGCCTAATTGCCGACTTCATCCTCGCTCGTCGAAAAAAATTAAAAATTTGAACCGGATAGAAAGCGCCGATTTTTCCGTGATGAAAAACCTCGTTATGGATGCGACTTGGTGTCTCCAAAGCCTGGATTTGAGAATGGTTCCAGCCAGAAATATGCTTGGTTGGCTTTCTCTTTTATTTTAGAGGAATCGTTAATTCCTTTGTCTTCAAGGTTATGATGGCTTTGACTTCCTCGGTAGCCCCTCCTGAACCTACCCTCAGAAAGGTCGTTGTCATCTGCTTCAGCCTGGGCAGAGTGCTGACCGGAATTTCTTGGCTTTTCTTGCTCAGCAATTTTTTTATTAAGTCGTAAACAACTCCCACCGCAGTGAAAATTGAGACTGTATTTAAGGGGGAGTTGGTCCTCTCGATTGGATTATGAGGCTTGTAGGTGTCAGGCCAAGGCGGAAGCTCAAATTTAAATTGATAGCTTTTTTGAGCTAATTTCGTGCTGGAGACGACCAACTCGTTACCGATAAACATGGACAGCTTGAACTCGCGGCCTTCAGTCTCTTCGCTTGTTTTTTTCTCTATTTCCTCCATGCTTAGCCGGATATCAATTTCGATTTCCTCTTTCAAGATTAAATCACTCGCTTTCAGGTCTAGAAAATAGATGTGGGAGCCGGATTTATCAAAGAGATTATCGGCCTCGATGCTGATGATGTTTATCCCTCTATTAAGCAGGCCACCTTTTATCGTGTTTTCACTGTCGGATAACTTGTAATAGGCATCCCTCTCCATATCGACGGCGAACACCAACCTGGCTGGCGGGAAGACACCTTCATTGGGATTGCTGCTTACGAGCGATATGTCAGCGAGCAAGGGAAATACTGTTTGAGCATGAAGCCCATAGCCAAAACAGGCTGTCATCAGCAGCAAAACAAAAAGTCTCTTAATCATTGTATTGAAATTCAAATAAGGCTTCGATGCTCTTGTTCGGGAAATCATCCGGAAACTGAGGAAAAGGAGAGCTCATTCTCAAGGCCTTCATTGCCGCCTCATCAAGGACTTGAACCATTGACGTGCTCACAATCTGGACTGAGGAAAGCCCTCCATCTCTCTCGATGACTGCTGAAATTCCGACCAGACCCTGAAGATTCTTTATTTGTTCAGAAGGAATGATCCAGTTCACAAGGATTTTATTGACGACCTTTTCTGCCCAGGGAGAGATATCATAGCCTTGGACTTTGAAAGTGGCCCTCGCACTCCGAACTCCACGCCTCAACCCGTAGCTACTGCCGACCGAAGCCGCTCCGCCCGAAGGACCGATGGCTGAAAAATTAGAATAAGGGTATTTCAAACGGTTGATATCTTTTATACGGCCTTCTTTCTTCTCAGCAGACATGTCTTTTATCTTCCCCAGTCTCGCGGGCAAATCAAAGCTGTAGCCAGGGGGTAGGTCTGTCTTATATTTTGAAGCTAGGCCGAGTTCGAATTTCGAGGAAAAGTTTGAATAAAACTCCCCTTTGCTTGCCTCGCCAGGAACCTTGGCGCTCCCGGGATAAGAGGCTTGGCCGACATCGGTTTTTGAAGCAGGGACACTGCCCTGGGCTTCTCCTGGCCCGGCCTGAACTCCCATTTCTTTCTCTAAAAATCTTGAGCCCCTTTTTGATGTAATCTCTGGAACGATCTCCAAGAATTTTTCAAAATCCTCAGGCAGGAGCACCTTTTCAGGCGAAGCAAGAAGAACATTCCTCACCACTCTTTTTTCAGGGTAAATCTTTATATGAATTTTTGCATACAAGATAAAGTAAATCGATACAGCATGAAAGGCGAGCGAGAAAAGAAAAATAGCTGCTTTCCTTATCAATTCGGCTCCTCGTTTCTCCATCTGATAACGCCTAATTTAAGATTTTACCACTCCTTACCTAATAAAATGCAAATTTAATAAAAAAGTTGCCTGCTATTTTAGGGGAAGGCGGCTGGCAGCGCCGGTGTAATAGAGCGATGTCGAAGCAGGAAGCAGGGTGACCTCAAAATGATCTCTATCGCGGGCTATGACTTTTCGGTTAAAAAGGTCATAGACAACCTCCACTTTTCGAGGAAGTCTTAATGTCCGCGCTCCTCCGGAGACGGAGTGGACGCTCAAAAGCTCGCGGCTCACCGATAAAACATCACCCTGGTCGTTGTAAATGTGGACTTTGGCAAAGCGGGCGATTCCTCTCAACACAGAAGGAGGCACATTAGGAACAGAGAGGTAGATTGAAGTCCATTCAGGAAAAATCTTGACTCCAAAACCAGGCTTACATGTTCCCTGGGCAAAGACCGCTTCTCCAAGCACACAGGCTTCAGGGTCGTCAAGATAGAACATTGGGCCGAGCCGGCTGTCTGTTCCCCAATAGACATCCTGTGACAATTGAGCAGTTATCGGATGGCTAAAATTGGTTATATGCAAGAAAGAGGCCCAGGGATGCTCATTCTTGCCAAACTTAAAACCTGTCAGGTCAGCCATGTTTTCAAGAGATGCAGAATCTTTGATATAGCCCGGAGCATAAATCCAGAGCGCAGTCGGCCCTCGTTTTCTTATTTCTCTTTTCAGAGCTTCCCTTCGCTCTTCATCAAGACGGATGGGATTCAAGAAGATATAGAGCTTGTAAGAAGGCAATCGCCCCTCGATGAAATCATCCAATAAATAAAGGTCATAAGGTGCACCGATATGGGCCAGGCCGATGTGGCGCTGCTTAAAAATGAGGGGAATGTCCAGGTCATTTTTGACAGTTTCGTAGAAAAAGCTCTCATCATCGATCAATACTGCAATTTCAGCGCATGGTGCGCGCTCAGTTTGAAGAGCAAAAGTTCCCAGCTCCTGGAATTCTTTGAGCATGGGTTTGAACGCAGGCTCTGAAAAGACATCAATGTGT
>CAZJXZ010000222.1:0-4448 GCA_964549955.1 uncultured Eubacteriales bacterium | reverse complement strand
CCTCCTGGCTATGTCGGCTACGAAGAAGGGGGGCAGCTGACCGAAGCCATAAAGCGCAGGCCCTATTCGATTATCCTCCTAGACGAGATAGAGAAAGCTCATCCTGATGTTTTCAACATCCTCCTTCAGATTCTGGATGACGGCCGGCTGACCGATGGAAAGGGAAAGACAGTCGACTTTAAGAACACAATCATCATCATGACTTCAAACTTGGGAAGCCAGGTCATCAAGGAACTCAGCCAGGATTTCGAGATGATGGAGAAGGAAGTGAGGAAGATCGTCGAGAACAATTTCCGGCCTGAATTTCTCAACCGGATTGATGAGATCATCATTTTTAGAGCGCTCTCCCGTGAGGTCATTCTCAGGATTGTCAGCCTGCAGATTGAGCAGTTGAGAAAGAGGCTGCAGGAAAAGAAGATTGATATCGAGGTGAGCGAGGAAGCGTTGAAATTGCTGGCCGAGAGAGGCTTTGACCCTGTCTATGGAGCAAGGCCGCTGCGGAGAGCCATTCAGCGCGACATCCAAAATCCCTTGGCCCTGAAGATTCTGGAAGGAGAGTTTAAGGAGGGGAGTACGGTCAGGATCGATGTCGATGCCGAAGAGAATTTTGTTTTCGGTGTTCGATAAAAATCTTCAGCGCAATCAAAAATTTGTGAAATGCTTTAAGTTCGATTATATTAATAGATTGTAAAATTAAGACTTTAAGGAGAAAAAGGATGAAGGAAGAAGTAATGAAGGCACTCGAAGAAATTCGGCCTCATCTCAAAGCTGACGGAGGAGATGTGGAGCTTGTTGATGTCACAGAGGATGGCGTGGTCAAAGTTCGCCTTCTGGGAGCTTGCGGTGGATGTCCGATGAGACAGATGACCTTAACCCACGGGATTACCAATTTTATAAAAAAGAAAGTTCCTCAGGTTAAAGAAGTGCAGGCTGTTTAACTGATCATTTCGGGGAAGATCTCCGGCACACAGAAAGAGGAGATGTAATGTTAGACAAGGATTTTCGAAATTATAAACAGAGGACTGGTCTGAAAGGAGGCTCTATGAAAACAACAAGAGTTATTTTTTCTGTTCTTGTTTTTCTCAGCGTCTTAAAGATTACGGCCCTGGCTAATGGATTGAACCTTAACAGCCTTGGCTCGAAAGCCCTTTCCATGGGTGGAGCATTTGTCGGCCTGGCTGATGATTTCAGCGCCATCTACTGGAATCCGGCGGGCATGGCCCGTTTTGATAGAAAATATTTTGGCTTTTATGGAACGGATGTCATCCCCTCTGGCACTTACCGCTTCTCTCCAGTCGACGCTAAGACAGAGAGAAAGCATTATCTTTCAGGGCTGGCTGCCTACTTCCTTCCCGTGAGTCAGAAGGCTGTCGTGGCTTTGGCGGCTTATATGCCATCCAGGCTTGGCGCAGAGTGGAATGGAGACAATTTTGCTCCTATCACCATGGGCATGTCTTATATGTGGCTGAGCAAGGTCGGGCTTGTCACCTTTGCTCCAGCTCTGGCCTTTAAAGTGAATGAGCGGATTTACGCAGGTGTAGCCCTAAACATAAACTATGGAACGTTCAGCATGAAAACCCATGCCGGCTCCACGACAAATCCCATGCCTCCTCCTGCTGAGCTTGACCTTGGACAGTACGAGGAAAGCCTGACAGGCTGGGGCTATGGAGCCACCTTGGGCATTCTTTTTAAGCCAGTTGAGAGCTTGAGCGTAGGCGCGACCTTGCGCACAGCGAGCACAGTGAAATTCAGTGGAGAAGCAACCATTCCTAATCTGAGCTTGATGGGATACAACAGCACTTCAGATGTAGAGAGAGAAGTGACCTGGCCGATGTGGGCAGCGGCTGGAGTTGCTTTTAATCCTTGGAAGGGCCTCACCCTGACCGCTGACCTGCAGTGGACCCAGTGGTCGAAGGTTGACACCATAGAGACCACATTCAAAGATGTTGTCTGGCAGGTGTTGATGCCCCAAAATAGGCCGATGCACTGGGAGGACACTCTCCAAGTCAGGTTAGGAGCTGAATACTGGATAAAGGGAGTTGCCCTCAGGGGCGGATATTATCTCGACCCTTCTCCTGCGCCTGACCGAACGATGAACGTTCTGCTTCCAAGCTATGACTTCAATGTCATCACGCTCGGGTTCGGCTATGACCTTGACGGCCTTCGCCTCGACTTCAGCCTCGAGTACATGATAGGCAAGGACAGGAATGTGCCGGCTGATAAGGTGGCAACTGACCCTGAGTGGGCATCTGCCATGCCTGGTGCTTATGCCATGAAAGTCATTGTCCCCAACCTGTCGATAAGCTATAGATTCTGAGGAAGAGCAAGAGCACAGGGACTCTCGTCTATTGCTCAGAGAGAAGCAGCCGTCTTGAGGCTTGATGAAGGCGCGGTTCTCATTTTTGCTTCGAGGAGGAAGGGGTGAGAATTAGGAAGGCAGTCATTCCGGCAGCCGGATTCGGAACGCGTTTTCTGCCGGTCACCAAGTCCCAGCCCAAAGAGATGTTGCCTGTGATCGATAAGCCTCTTATCCAGTACTGCGTTGAGGAAGCTGCTCAGTCGGGAATCAGAAATATCGCCATCATCATCAGCAGCGGAAAGTCATCCCTTCAAGACTATTTTCGCAGAAGCTCTAAACT
The DNA here is from genome assembly GCA_964549955.1 of uncultured Eubacteriales bacterium. GTDB lineage: Bacteria > Acidobacteriota > Aminicenantia > Aminicenantales > Aminicenantaceae > CAZGMN01. Next base: position 1,809 of record CAZJXZ010000222.1, on the reverse strand, counting down.
CGAGCAGTTTCTCGGTGATAAAAAGAAGCAAGACCTCTTGGAAGAGGTGAGGAAAATATCAAGCCTTGCTGAGCTCCGCTATATCAGACAGAAAAAAGCCTTGGGGTTGGGCCACGCCATCCTAATGGCCGAGAAATATATCGGTCAAGAGCCCTTTGCCGTCCTCCTCCCTGATAATGTCTTCGACTGCGCTACGCCCTGTATCAAGCAGCTCATCGAGGCTTATTCTGGGCTGAAAGCCTCGGTGGTCGGTTTGGATTATGTCGATAGAAATGAGACAGAAAGGCACGGGATCATCAAGTCCAAACATGTTTCAGAGAGGGTGTTTCAGATTGAAGATTTGATCGAGAAGCCGAGCCCGGACAAGGCTTTTTCCAACCTTGGAGTGTTTGGAAGGTATATTTTTGAGCCCGACATCTTCAAGGCCATTAAGAAAACGGCTCTGGATGGAAGAGGGGAAATCCAGATCACCGATGCCATAAAACTCCTCCTCCAAACTAAGCCGGTCTACGGCTATCTTCTTGAAGGAGTGTGCTACGATTGCGGCGACAAGCTGGGTTTAATCGAAGCTGCCGTCTCTCTTGCCTTAAAGAGGCCTGAGTTCAGCCAGAGGCTCAGGGAATTCTTGTCGTCATTGGATAAGAAAATATAGGTGTCTTTGGTTTGATGATTTTATTTTTGGCTGATGAAATGGACCTTGTTGGTTTTTGAGTTTTTGGCCTTGTACATCATCCCATCCGCCACGTAGAGCAGAGCTTCAACCGAGAGGCCGTCTTCAGGGTAGCTGGATACGCCGATACTGCATTTCAGGCGAGAGCCGGGAAAAGCATCTCTTCCCACAAAGTCTTCTTCCCTAATGGCAAGCTCAATTCTCCGAGCGAGGTTAACGGCATCCTTCTTTGAAGTTTCGGGAAAGAAGATGATAAACTCGTCGCCGCCGTAGCGAAAAACCTGGTCCATGATTCTTGACTTGTTCTTGAGCAGGTCGGCAAGCTGTTTGAGGAGAGAGTCGCCTGTCGAATGTCCATGTTTATCGTTGCAGCGCTTAAAATCATCGATATCAATCAGCACCAGAGAAAAATGATGGGAGAATCTTTTTGACCTTTCTATCTCCTTAGCAAGCTCCAGGTCGAGATATCTTCGGTTATAGACCTTGGTCAAATGGTCAAGGATGGATAATTCCAGATAGATTTCCTTTTTTTTGAGAAGATTCTGATAGTCGACGGCTCTTTTGAGGACCAGGTTGAGCTTCTTTTCATTGATGGGCCTGGAGATGAAGTCAGAAGCGCTCTCCTTCAGTTGGTCCATTTTTTTCGCCAGTACAGATGGGCTCGCGGTTATGACCACATAGATGTCAGGGTAGATTTTCTTAACCTGGCTGATGAACTTTGTCCCTTCCATATCACTGAGTTTTAAAGCAGTGATCAGGATGTCTGCTTGAGATTTTTTCAGCTTGGCCAGCGCCTCTTCCCCCTTATCGAAAGTCCAGACCCAGTATCTTTTGCTCAGGAAAGCGGCAATCTGCTGGCGCACAGGATCCTCTTTATCGACGATGAGGATTCCCAAATTCCTGTAGGCGGCCATTGGAGTTGATTAGGATTAAATGCTCACCCTTAAGCTTCCTTTTTCCTTACAAATATTTCTCTGGGCTAAAATAAAGAATAAAACTATCAAAATTTATTAAATCCGTCAACAAGAAAAATTTTTATATATAAGACGAGGATCGGGAATGAAAAGTGTCAAAAGCCTTGGAAAAAAAGATGGCGAGGGACGGAATCGAACCGCCGACGCAGGGATTTTCAGTCCCTC
>CAZJXZ010000221.1:0-4456 GCA_964549955.1 uncultured Eubacteriales bacterium | reverse complement strand
TCTTCTGCCGAAGCCGATACCATCCAGACGGCCTGGTCGGTTTTTAATGAGAAAAAATAATAAACGGCCACAGGCTTGGTATTTATCAAGGCTGTGCCTGCATTTTTCTCATTGCAGGCCTGGAGCTCTTTCTCCGCCTGGTCCATCTGCAGGAAATTAAACATGTTTTATCATCCATACTGAATTTGACTTTTATTCTTGACTGCCATAAAGTATTGAATGATTCCAGAAGAGGGTTTCTGAATAAAAAAAGGGAGGCAAATCATGAAAGTTTGCAAGAAGGTATTATTTTTTTATGGATTGATGATCTCGGTTTTCATGACTTGCATGGCGAAGGAGCCCCAAAAGATCCTTTCTCCTGTTCTTCAGGCTATGGAGAGTGAGCTCTCTCGTACTCTTGCCGCTCTCAAAGACCAACCCGCTCCTCCTTATTTTCTCAGCTATGAAATCACCGAAACAAACTCTATCGTTGCTTCTGGAGCTTTTGGTGCACTCACGTCAAGCCTTGAGAGCCGCAGGCGGCTCCTGGATATCGACCTTCGTGTTGGAGATTACTCTCTGGATAACACTCACCCCGTTCGCAGTGGCGTCCCAGATTTCTCTGAGAGGTATTCTATTATTGAAATCCCAATCGAAGATAGCCCCGATGCTATTCGAAGCATCCTCTGGTATCACACCGACAGAAAATACAAACGCTCATTGGAGCGTCTGACCCAGCTAAAAACAGATATTCGGATGAGAGCTAGCGAAGAAGACAAGTCAGGTGATTTCTCGCCAGAGTCTGCGGAAAACTTTATCGAAGACCAGGTCAAAATCAAGGTCAATCGTGCTCTTTGGGAGGAAAAAGTCAGGAAGTACACAGCTCCTTTTGCTAAATACGGAGATATCTATGAGGCAAGGGCTTACTTGGATGCCACTGTTGAAAGCCGCTGGTATGTAAGCAGTGAAGGCTCACGGATTCAGACATCTCAAAGTTACTGTCGGCTCTCAATCTCAGCTTTTACGAAAGCTGAGGATGGAATGGAACTGCCAAGGTATGAGTCGTTCTTTTCTTTCACGCCTGATGGACTGCCCGACGATGGAACCGTGCTCAAAGCCGTTGAGAAAATGATCAATGACCTCCATGCGCTTCGCGCCGCGCCCATCGTTGACCCCTACACAGGTCCAGCCATCCTCTCCGGTCGCGCCAGCGGCGTTTTCTTTCATGAGGTCTTTGGTCACCGCATCGAAGGACATCGGCAGAAGAGGGTTGAAGAAGCTCAGACATTCAGGAAAATGCTAAACGAGAAGGTCTTGCCCGAAACCTTCTCTGTCTATTTCGACCCGAGCGTGACCCGCTCTGGAAATGCCGATCTTTCAGGCTCTTACCGCTATGACAACCAAGGTGTCAAAGCTCGCAGAGTCGCGATCATCGAAAAAGGCGTATTCAAGGGATTCTTAATGAGCCGGACGCCCATCGAAGGCTTTCCCAAGTCAAACGGCCACGGCAGGAAACAGCCTGGATTTTCCCCAGTCTCCCGCCAGTCCAACCTCTTTGTCGAGGTATCTCAGGCCATATCTCGAGCTGAGCTCAAAAACAAACTCATCGAGCAATTAAAAAAAGAGGATAAGCCTTTTGGCCTTTACTTCGAAAACATTCAAGGCGGTTTTACCATGACCGGAAGAACCATTCCCAATGCTTTCAATGTCCTGCCCATCATGGTTTACCGCATCTATGTGGATGGCCGTGAGGAGCTGGTGCGCGGAGTGGACCTGATCGGCACACCTCTCACTGCTTTCAGCAAGATTGAAGCAGCTGATGACCAGATTGGCATTTTTGATGGCACCTGCGGAGCAGAATCAGGAGGAGTTCCGGTTTCCTCAGTCTCTCCTGGAATTCTTGTCTCCCAAATCGAGGTTCAGAAGAAAGCCAAATCTGAGGAAAGGCCGCCAATCCTTCCAGCGCCTTTCAAAGATAACAAACAATAAGGGGGGCAAGATGAAGAGCCTTAGATTTTTTTGTTTCATTTTGAGTTTTCTTTTTATTTTTTCTCTCGCTCAAGCCCAAGAAGACATAGTGATGAAGGCGATGAGCGATGAGCTGGCCCGCTCCATGGCCAAGCTTCAACTCGAAAACCTGGAGAAGCCTTACTTCATCTCCTACCGAGTGCAGGAAAATCGATATATTCGAGTCGCCGCCAGCTTCGGAAGCCTTTTACAGAGCAGCGAGAGCCGGTCACGATTTCTTATAGTTGAGGTTCGGGTTGGCAGCTCTTCCCTCGACAACACCGGCTTTCTTTCCTATCCTTCCTTTCCTGGCGTTATGAGAACAGTGATGCTGGCCCTCGACGATAATTACAATGAGCTGAGAAGACAAATATGGCTTGCCACAGACGCTGTTTATAAAAGGGCTCTTGACGACCTCGCCAAGAAGCGCTCCGTCCTTCAGAACAAAACCCTGACTGAAGAGATACCCGATTTTAGCAAAGAGGAGCCTGTAACCATCACTGAAGTTGTCCCTACTTTAGAGGTCAATATCGACGGGACTAAGAATCTGGTAAAGGAGCTCTCCACTCTCTTCAAGGAATTTCCTGATGTTTTCACCTCAATGGTTCAGTTCAGCATAAACAACACTCATATCCGTTACATCAACAGTGAGGGGTCTTCATTCGTGCGCTCCTTACCGTTGATAACCTTTACAGCCTCGGCAGCGACCCAGGCGAGTGATGGCATGCCGTTGGAAAATTTCATCGCTTTTTATGGCCGATCCATGGACGAATTTCCAAGGAAAGAAGTCCTTGCGGCCCGTCTGCGCGAAATGGGGACCCAGTTTGAGAAATTGCGTAATGCTCCTCTTTTAGACCAATATAACGGCCCTGTGCTCTTTGAAGGGCAGGCAGCTGCCGAGCTTTTCAGCCAGGTCTTTGCCCCGAGGCTGGTTGCGACTCGACGCCCTGTTACAGATAGCCCCCAGGCTGAGAGGATAGCGGCAATGCAGGAGAATCCTTTCCTGGACAAAATCGGCGCTCGGGTGATGCCAGAATTCATGAATATTATCGACAACCCGACGCTCTCAGAGTACGAAGGGAATCAACTCATTGCCGGATACAAAGTGGACGATGAAGCAGTTCCCGCACGCCAGACAACGCTGGTTGAGAACGGAATCCTTAAAACCCTTCTCACCTCTCGGAATCCTGTTAGGGGGATCCTCAAGAGTTCTGGGAACTATCGAGTTTCAGGAGTCCTGCCGAGCAACCTAATTGTCTCAGCACAGAATGGGTTTGCTTCCTCTGAGTTGAAGGATGAATTGTTGAAACTGGCCAAACAAAGGGGAAAAGAATACGGGATTGTGGTCCGCAGAATCGCGAATCCAGTTCTGAGGATATCTCGAGACATGACGAGCGCAGCTCTTGCTGTCCAGCCAGGGCAAGAGGCCAGAGTGGAAAGCGTCATCCTCGCCTTCAAGGTTTTTCCAGATGGACACGAGGAGCTAATCAGGAATGTAGAACTCACCGAGATGAGCATTAGCTTATTCAAGGAAATAGTAGCCGCATCCAAAGACCCGACTATCTATAATGCTCCTTTCAGGACTCAAGTCGCTTCTTTTGTTGTGCCATCGTTGCTTTTCGAAGACATATCACTGAAGAAGCCAAGCGGAGAAATTCCCAAGCCGCCACTCATTAAACATCCCTTCTTCGACAAGCAAAAGTAGAATTTTCTAAATCTCATATAGCAGCTTGATTTTGCTTCGAGGCAGGGCGTAAGAGTTTGCCTTGGCCTTTCAAGCAACTCTATTTTCAAGAAAATCTTGCCCAGTGTCAGGCCAGAGAAAGCTGGTCGTGGGCCAGGATGAGCATGCCCTGGATGGGGACATTGTAGGGGCAGGCAGCCTCGCAGTATCCCGGACATTCGCCGCACCTTTCAGCCTTTGCACCTGGTATGCCGGCGTAATTGAGCATGGCCTCCTTTTCCCTGCCTTGCGCCAGGAAATAATGGTTATAGCGCATAATCGTATTCACAGGAACCTGGTGCGGACATTGGGGCTCACAAAGGCCGCAGGCATGGCGGCAGTAAAGCTCGCCGCAGCCCTCTTTGTAGGCTGCCAGCTTAGCCTTATCGCTCTCGCTGAGCTTTGAGCCGGAGAGGGGTATGAACCGCGCCATGTCATCATAATTTCTCAGCGAGCAGCAGACTGTGCTGACATTAGGATTATCGAGCACAAACCTGATGGCTGCGGCATTGATTTCATCGAGATTCTTAAGGTCGTATTTCTTGATGAATTGTTCTGCCCTGTCAGCCTTGTCCTTGAATCGTACCAGCCCCTCCTTGTAAAAGGGATGAATTTCCTTTCCTTCTTTCTCGAGCTGTTCGACTCGTGATTTAAGCAGATAGTAGGCAGCCACAGGCTTGGTCTTCATCAAGGCTGTGCCGATATTTTTCTCCTTGCAGACCTGGAGCACTTTCTCTGCCTGGTCCA
>CAZJXZ010000220.1:0-4499 GCA_964549955.1 uncultured Eubacteriales bacterium | reverse complement strand
CCCAGACGACAATGCGATGCCATTCGGTTCTGTCATCAGTTTGGTTCGTCTTCGGGTTCAAGAAGCGCTCGTTTGTCGCCAGAGTGAACCTGGCCACGGCTCTCTCTGTCTGAGGCAGGTATCTGACTTCAGGGTTCTGCCCGAGCCTGCCGATCAATGTCACTCTGTTGAGGCTGTTGATGTCTCTCATTTTATAGTCGTCAGCTCCTTGATTTTTTGCTGGGCAATCTTTGTTTCCTCTTCGAGGGGAAATTTGCTGATCAGGAGTTTGAAGACTGAGATGGCTTCCTCTTTTTGACCCAGCTCGACAAGGCTGATTCCTTTTTTCAGGTAAGCTTCAGGGATTTTATCTCCGCTAGGATAGTTGAGGATCAGCTCGTTGAATTGATCGACGGCTTCTTTGAACTTTTTCTGACTGAAGAAGCATTCACCAATCCAGTAGAAGCAATCATCGACAAGGGGCGATTCAGAGAATTGCTCAATGTACATCTTGAAGCCAGCAATGGCTAGGTCGAAATTCCCTTTGAGATAATCTGAGTTGGCCATATTATAGACTTCTTGAGGAGAAAGGCGAGCCGCGGCCGCCGGTTGAGTGGGCGTTTGAGGAGCGGGCTGAGTAGGAGCAGGGGCTGTCTCTTCTTTTTTCACCTCCTTGGTTTTTTTCCCTGGAGCCTGCTTTTTCTGTGTCGCTTTTGTTTCTTTTTTTTCTTCTTGTTGCGCTTCAGGTGGCGGCGGCGTTGGCTGTGGCGGCTGGATCTGTTGAATGAGTTGAGGCAAGAGAGTCGGGAACCTCTTTACCTCTATCAGGTCTTCAGAAACTTTAACCAGCTGCTGGTTCAACGTCTCCAGCTTGCCGAGCAGAATCTGATACTGAGAAGGGATTTTTGCCTGGTCGGCTTTCAAACTTGCTTGTTCTGTCTGCAGGAGCTTGGCCAAGCTCAGAAGCTCTTTCACCTGTTCCTTGATGTTGTTAATGTCCTCGGTATTTTTTTCTATCTTTTCTTGAAACTGAAGGAACTGTTTTTTTAGGATTTGGACATCCTGGTAGATTAATTCATAAGCCTTCTTCTCTTTATCGGTTCCTGTTGGAGCGAGGGGCAGAAGCAGGATGAGCAACGGCCAAGCGATTTTTCTATTCATTAATTATTTTCCGATAATCCTGAATTGAGATCTTCTATTCTTTTGCCAGGCCACTTCATCATGCCCGGTATCCACAGGCTGGCTTTCGCCATAAGAGATCGTTCTGATTCTATCAGAAGAAATCCCAAGAGAGGCGAGATAGTCAAGGCTGCTTTTTGCTCTCCTTTCGCCCAGAGCCAGGTTATATTCCTCGGTCCCTCTTTCATCGCAGTGGCCTTCGATGAGAATTTTTATAGTCGCAAACTTTTTCAGCCACTCGGCATTTGCTTCAAGAACAGGCTTGGCATCATCTCGGATGAAATACTTGTCGAAATCAAAATGAATCGTTCCCAAGGGCGCTTCGCTGTTCATCTCTTCCAGGGATTTTTTCAGGAAGATTTCTTCCTCAGTCAATTTGGGTTCTGTGACCACAGGAGCAACAGCAGGCTGTTCTTTGACAACTTTTTCAGGTTCAGGCTGCTCTTTAGCTGGAGCAGGCGCAGGCGGGGGAGGCGTAGGCTCCTCTTTGATTTTTCCTCGACAGGAGACAAGGAAGGAAAAGATAAGTAAGCAGGCTAAAGAGAGGATAATTGTTTTTTTCATTTGATCTCCTTTGAGTTTTTTCTCACCCGATTTGAGACGGGGAGTAGTTTTTCGTTTCTATTTTATACAGACAAATGCTGCCCTTGTCAACATAAAATGAATGTTTAGCCTAATCTCATTCACTCAGACCCAGGAATACATTCTGTAAGACAGCCAAATAAAAAAGCGTCAACATGGTATTATGACGAGGAAATTACGAGGAGATTCTCAGCTCGCATTCCTCGCCGGGAAAATCAGCGTGATCCGCATCTGCAATCCTCACTTATATCTCGGAATTAGGGATGCTTGATGAATAAAGTCACTTTATTCTTCTAAGCTATCGTGACCATTCAGGGAGCTTGTTATTTCCTCGGGAGGTGAGGCAACGCAGGTTTTTGCCGTCATAATCGATGGTGTAAATTTGAACAGTTCCGTTAAGGTTCGAGGAGAAGACGAGATGCCGTCCGTCAGGAGACCAGGAAGGAGACTCGTTATGGGCGTTACTCTCGGTGATTTTGAAAATCTGGTTCGTTCTTAAATTAAGGAGATAGATGTCAACTATAGAATCGACACGGGAGACATAAGCAATCCTGTCTCCTGCTGGAGACCAGGCTGGAGCATCGTTATAAGTCCCTCCGAAGCTAATCCTGCGGACATTGGAGCCCTCGGCATCCATGATGTAGATTTGGGGAGACCCTCCCCTGTCTGAGGTAAAGGCAATTTCCCGGCCTGTCGGTGACCAGGAAGGAGCGGTGTCGATGGCATTGTTAAAAGTCAGCCTTTTGATATCCTTCCCTTCACTCGTGGCCACGTAGATTTCAGGGTTTCCTTCGTCCCTGGTCGAGCAGAAAGCCAGTCTCTTTCCGTCAGGAGAAAAGGCCGGCGAGTAATTTGTCCCCTCGCTCGTCACCTCAATTCGATTCCCTTCATAAATGTCCAGAATATAAAGGCCTGCCCTTTCATTTGAATAGGAAGTGTAGGCAATTTTTCTGCCATCAGCAGACAGGGCTGGCATATAGTCTATGATTTTATTGAAGGTTAATCGGGTCTGGCCCTGGCCGTCATAGTCCATCATGTAGATTTCGTCATTGCCATCTCGGTTTGAGACAAAGACAATCTTGCTGGTGAAAAGCGGTCTTTCCCCGAATATTTTCATGATTTCATCTGTCATCTTATGAGCAGCCAGGCGCAGCAGGGATTTTTCGGATTGGTATCGTTTTCCCTGTATGTATTGTCCTCCTCTGACATCATAGATTTTTCCATCGAAGACAATCACTTTTTTCTCTTCATCCTCTCGCACCTCGCCCACAAAAAGGATTTTAGCCTGGATGGATTCCCAGTCCTTGAAGAATATTTTTTCTGGGTCGAGCGGCCTTATGTAGCTGTAGTAACTCTTGGGCAAGAGCTGAAAAATCCGGCTGTATTGCAGGTCGTCGGATATGACTTGATGAAGCTGCGAAGCTGCGGATTGTGTTTCAGGAGTGGCGGAATGGACAATGAATTCAGGCAAAGCCAGGGGAATGGCCGGCATTCCTTCCTTGATGCTCATCACCACTTCTTGCTGAGAATAAAGAATCAGGCCGGCAGCCGAGAGAAGGCTGAAATAAAAAATAAGCTTCTTTACCTTCATTTGGAATGCTCGAATATCAAGTAGATGGCCAGGAACTCGCCTTCATAATCCCTGGGGAGGGGTGGAAAACTTGAGGATTGAACGGCACGGAGAGCTGACAAATCAAGGGATGCTATTCCGCTCGACTCCTGGATTTTTATATCAGAGATCTTCCCGTCTCTGTGAATCTTGAAATAGACGGTTGCCCGGAAGTTCCCCGAGATTCCGGGTTCGATTAGAGATGTGAACCAGTTGCTTGAAACCTTGTCGATGATAATCTGAAGGTAATAAGTGAAGGGAAAGTTGGAGAGACCAATCTGGGAGGAGAAGGCTGAGCTGAATCCAGGGCCGATTCCAGCGCCTTCGCCGCCGCCAATCCTTATCCCGGAGCCAGGTCCGCCTCCAGTCCCGGAACCCGAACCGGTTCCTGCTTCTCCGCTCGTTGCTTCTGCGGCTTCGCCCGCTTTTTGTTCTTTTTGGATTGAAGCCGTTTTCTCTGGCTTTACCTTGGCTTCTTTTTGAGGCTTTTTAACCGGGTATCTGAGAGAGGAAGCCGGCTCCTGCTCGAGCTTTGAGAGTGTGGTCAGGTCCTTCAATGCCAGCTTTTTGGGCAGGGGGGTCTCGACGATTTTTTCGCCTCCGCCAGCTGCGGACGGTCCTCCGCCACCTGGAAAAGAGATGACATTGACATAATGAATCATTTCTTTCTTTGAGGTCGCCGGAAGATGAGGCGAGAAAAGAAGCAGGAGAAAAAGTGCCGCGTGGGCTGTCACAGAGGAGACAACCGCTATCCTGAAAGCTGGAAAGTCTCTGCCCAAGGCTGTCATTTTTTTTCTTTTTCCTCAAGCTCGACTGGTCTTGTCACCAGCCCGATGGTTTCAATCTCTGCTTTTTTTGCGATGTCGAGAATGCGCATGATGAATCCGTAGGAAAGGCCTTCATCCCCGCGGATGAAAAGGATTTTCTTCTCCTTTCCTTGGAAGTATTCTTTTAATTTCCGCTCTAAAAGATATTGGTTGATGACAGAATTTTCGATGTGGATGTATCTATCCTTGGTGATGGTGATGGTCAGGCCTTGCTCAGCCGGAGTGGATTCTGTTTCGGCTTGGGGAAGGTTGACGCTGATTCCTGATTGAATCATCGGAGCAGTAACCATGAAAATGATTAAAAGGACGAGCATGACATCCAC
>CAZJXZ010000219.1:0-4524 GCA_964549955.1 uncultured Eubacteriales bacterium | reverse complement strand
TCGGAGAGAAGCAGTCTGCGCTCGCTCGGAAAGCAGAAGCGCATTATCTTATCGGACTGGGATGCCTCGGAAAGGGCAACAAAGAAGAAGCCAGAGCCGAATTCAAAAAAGCACTTGAGCTGAATATCAACCATTCCTCTGCAAAGAGGCAGCTGGAGCGATAAATAAGATAAATAAAGGGACACAATATTTATGAATTAGGTGTTGTGTTCCTTAAATTTCCTCCCTCAAATTTCCCTCAGATACCCAAAACTGCCGATAGAAACAAAAAGTTCATCATTATCATCTCATTACGAACATAAGAAGGGTGTGTGGTAGTCTCTTCATAAATTATTGAGAGGGCCACGCTTCGCAGGCGATGATATTCTTTATCGGCAATTCAGGATTTTAAAATGAGTTGAACTGAGCCTGTGTTTATGTTAGATATTTTTATTACGAGGATTGAGTTGAAGAGAAAATTTTTGGTCATCTTAATTTTTCTGCCTTTTTTCTTAATTTTTTCCTTATTCGCCGGCCAGGAAATAAAGGCTATTGCATCTCTAAAAATAGAAGAACCGATCAAAGTGGATGGCCTGGTGAGCGAAGCTGTCTGGGAAAAAGCTGCAGAGGCAGCCGATTTTATCCAGTTCGAGCCAGAAAGAGGGAAAAAAGCCTCGCAGAAGACAATTGTCAAAATCCTTTATGACCGGAATTTTATCTACTTCGGATTTCTCTGCCACGACACCCAGCCGGAGAAGATAGTGGCCAGCATAACCAAGAGGGACTCTGATGTCGATGAAGATGATTCGGTCTATGTCCTTGTAGATACCTTTCACGACCGGAGAAGCTGCTATTATTTTGCGACCAATCTTTTAGGCACTCAGCTTGACGGCCGGATAACCGAAAACGGCCGAACAGAGGATGATACCTGGGACGGAATCTGGAAGTCGGCCGCTCAGAGGACAGAATTTGGCTGGAGCGCAGAGATTGCTGTCGAGTTGAATTCATTGAAGTATGAGCCCGGAGATAACAAAAGCTGGGGGCTGAATCTGGGAAGAAATGTGCCCCGAATCCTTGAGGCAAGCTTCTGGGCAGGACCCCTCGAATCAGAGTTCAAGGTTTCTCAATTCGGCGAATTGAGGGGGCTTGACCTTCCAAAGTCTGAGAAAAAGTCTCAGGTCATTCCCCACATCTTATCAAAGGCAGAAGAGGGGCAGGAGACAGAACTGGAGGCAGGGCTTGATGCCCGCTATGCCTTCAGCCAGACGGTTTCCGGCAATCTGACCGTTAATCCTGATTTTGCCACGGTCGAAGCGGACCAGGAGACGATCAACCTCACCCGTTTCGAACTCAACCTCGCGGAAAAAAGAAATTTCTTCCTGGAAGGGTCAGAGATTTATAAGCAGCGGATCAGCCTCTTTTATTCCAGAAGAATTTCCGATATCTACGGCGGAGTCAAGCTTTATGGAAAGTCTGGCGGGAACGAGTTTTCCCTATTGAGCGCTCAAACAAAAAAGAATGAATCGACAGGCGAGGAATCTTCGAATTTCACAGTTTTTCGTCTCAAGCGCGATGTTATGAAATCCTCGATGATCGGCTTTCTGGCCGCAAATAAAATGATTGAAGGAAAAAATAAAGGGACGGCAGGCATTGATACGACTCTTCATTTCAGCGACACTTTTAATTTCACTGGCCAGCTGGCCGTTAGCTACGGAGATTACTATAACAAAAAAAATATTGCAGACAATGTCGCTTTCTTCCTCCGCCCGAGTTATGACTCAGCTACATTTCATATACACCTCCGCTACACCCATCTGGGAAATTATTTTGGCGATAACGCCAACCAGGTAGGTTTTATCCGCGACGACAACCGCCGTGAGCTTGATTCCGCCATAGAAAAAACTTTCTGGCTGAAAAAATGGGGCTTGGATCGGATTGAGTACGAGTCAAACTATAATATCTACTGGGGAGAATTGAATGGCATTTTACAATTACGGAGCTGGCAGGTCGATGAGGGATTATCCTTCGACTTGAAGAACAAATTCTCTCTGGGCATTGACCACACCCAGGAATACAAGCTCTATGAAAAGGAATTCCGCAACTATCAAACCGAGCTTGAGCTGGGCTATAACACCAGGGAGTGGGAGTCGGCCACAATTTCCTGCGGCTTCGGCCGGAACTTTGACCTGGACTTCAGGCTTATCGGCGGAAACTTAAACTACAAAATCACCAAAGATTTTTCCTTCCAGTATTCTCTGACCAGGTTGATTTTTGAGCCTGACCCTGAAGGAGAGAGCACCTGGATCCATGTCATCCGGGCAACGAACTATTTCACCAGCGACCTCTTCATCAAGGTTTTTTACCAGATCAATTCAGCCATCGACAAGAAGAATATTCAGTTGCTTTTTGTCTACCGCTTCCAGCCTCCCTTTGGCTCCATCCAGCTTGCCTACCAGAGGGGAACGGCCAGGTTTGGGGAAAGAGGAACTCAGGGAAATACATTGTTCTTGAAAATCGCCTACATGTTTTAATATCTTGTTGTCTAGCTTTTTTGAAGATAATATAATAATCCATCTTTAGAAACAAACTGAGAAATATCTTTAAAAAACCGAAGGAAAGAATTTTGTTATCCTGCCAAGGAATTAAAGAAACTCTTTTCAGCAAAAGCTAAAAAGGAGGGCTTGTCTTTATGGAAAAAAGAGAAGTTTTAGAAAAGATAGCCAAGAAGCTTCGCATTCATTCCTTGAAGATGACCACAAAGGCGGGCTCAGGCCACCCCACAACCTGTTTATCCATGGCTGAGCTCATGAGTTGCCTTTTCTTTGACGAGATGAGGTATAACGCTCGAGACCCTGAGGACTGGGCAAACGACGAGCTAGTCCTTTCCAAAGGCCATGCAGCTCCGATTCTATGGGCGGCCTATGCAGAGGCCGGAATCATCCCGGAACGAAGCCTGATGAGCTTGAGAGAGATAACGAGCGTGCTCGAAGGCCATCCGACTCCGAGGATGAGATGGGTTAAGGCTGCCACCGGCTCTCTCGGACAGGGGCTTTCAGTCGGAGTGGGGATAGCTTTAGCCATGAAGCTCGGAAAATCGCCGGGAAGGGCTTTTGTCATGATGGGAGATGGGGAATGCGCTGAAGGCGCGGTGTGGGAAGCTTGCAATGCGGCTCGAATCCTTAAGCTCGATAATCTCTGCGCTGTGGTCGATGTCAACAGACTTGGCCAGTCAGAGGCGACGATGCACGGCCATGACCTCAAGGCCTACGAAAGGAAATTCAGAGCCTTTGGCTGGGATGTTATTCCTGTGAACGGCCATAAAATCAATGAGATTCTGCGTGCCTTCAAAAAAGCAAGGAATAACAAAGGCCCCACGGCCATCCTGGCCAGAACGGTCAAAGGAAAGGGTGTCTCCTTTCTCGAAGATAAGAACGGCTGGCATGGGAAGCCTCTTAAGAAAGAAGAGCTGGACAAAGCCCTCAAGGAGCTTGGCCCTATGCCTGCTGTCGAGGCCAAGAAATATGTCAAGAAGCCGAGAAAGATGAAAAGCCGCAAACTCATAAAAAAATATAATTTCAAAAGAACTCATTATAAGGATAAGACGGCAACCCGCCGCGCCTATGGTCATGCACTCTTAAACCTGGCCAAAATCAACGAGGCTGTCATCGCCCTGGACGGAGATGTGAAGAATTCAACCTACGCCGAAGATTTTTTTGAGGCTTTTCCTAAGAGAGCTTTCCAGCTCTATATTGCCGAGCAGAATATGGTCGGCATGGGCATCGGCCTCTCAGCTAAAGGCTATCTTCCTTTTATTGCCACTTTCTCAGCCTTCCTCAGCAGAGCCCATGACCAGGTCAGGATGGCCGGCTATTCCTTCTCCAATATCAAATTCTGCGGCTCCCACTCAGGAGTCAGCATCGGCGAGGATGGGCCGTCGCAGATGGGGCTCGAGGACTTGGGCATGTTCAGGCCAATCCCTGGCTGTGCTGTCCTTTATCCCTGCGATGCCTATTCCACAGAGGCTTGCTTAGAATCCCTGGCCAGGCATAAGGGACTTGGATATATAAGAACAACCCGTCCGGCCACCGCTCTCATTTACAGCAAGGATGAAAAGTTTCCGATAGGAGGCTTGAAGGTCATCAGGAAGAGCAATGATGATAAAGCTGCGGTCGTCGCTGCTGGAATCACAGTCCATGAAGCTCTGAAGGCTTATGATGAGCTCAAGAAAAACGGGATCTCCATCCGGGTTATAGATTCTTATTCAGTTCAACCGATTGATAGAGAGACGCTCTGTGCAGAAATCGAGGAAGCAGGGAAAAAGGCTGTTGTCGTTGAAGACCATTTTCAAAGCGGCGGCCTGGGTGATGCTGTATCCTGTGCTCTGGGCGGAAAGGCTGAGCTCATTCATCTGGCTGTGAAAGAACTGCCCCGCTCCGGAAAGCCCGATGAGCTGCTGGAAAAATACGGAATAAATGCCAGGCATATCAAAGAGGCCGCTCTGAAGCTCATCAGCCATTAATACCAACACAACAATAAGAGTGTCAT
>CAZJXZ010000218.1:0-4563 GCA_964549955.1 uncultured Eubacteriales bacterium | reverse complement strand
AAGACCGTTCCCTCAAAATTCACCGGCTCGCTGAACTTTGTGTATTTGAAATCGGACCATCCACGAAATCCGGCGTGGGCAAAATTCACTCCTCTTCGAAACTTGGTGTACTTAAAATCCGCATCGTGCTCAAATATTGCTCCAGCAAAGGATACTGACTCCGGAAAATTCGTATATTTGAAGTTGGCGTAATCGGAAAAGCTGGCCTTTGAAAAACTCACTTCGGTCGAGAACTTCGCGTATTTGAAAAGAGCCTCCTCTTGAAATCTTGTGTTTTCAAAGTTCGCTTTCTTCAAGAATTTTGCATATTTGAAAGCGGATTCTCTCCTGAATTCGCATCCTTCAAAGCTTGCCTCTTCATGAAAGACCGCATTATAGGTCTCATTCTTCAAGTCATCATAGACATAGGCAAGGACATCACCCAGAAATGTGCAGTTAACAAATGAAAGAGGGCTCTTGACGTGGCAAGAATAGCTTCTGCTTGATCCTATATTGAACCAATGGCCGTGCCCCTCTTGTGTAACATCCTTGACTGACGTGAAATCGAGGTCGCCGACGACCTCGGCATCCTTATAGCTCACGGCTTTTCCGCTGTTGATTTGATCGAGAATATCTCTCGCTTCGACACGCGTCTGGGCGAATGAGACTGCAGGGATTAAGACGATGACGATGACCAGTGCTTTCAGATTCCTCATTTTTTCCTCCTTTTTAATTCTATCTTAGTGCCTGGGAAACCCTCCATTACCTTGTTTTCCTTTGCAGTGAATGGACTTGTTGGCATTTCTTGACAGCTTAAATATCAACATATAATACGATTATTGTCTGGATTCGGTTCACTCCTTCCAAAAATTTTTTTAAAAGCAAGCTTCTTGCGGCTTCTTTATTTCCATCTCCCTTTCTCTTGAAAACTTTGCAGAGAGTCCAGCCATTCTTGAGGAACATCATTGGTCTCAAAATTTTTATAGGCCACACGGTAAATGAACTTTTCATCGGCCACAACATTTTTCTCCAGAGAAAACTTCGGTGCTTCAAATGCAGCTGCCCCCTCTTTGTGCCAATACATCCAAGCTTCCCGGTTGGAAACCGTGTCTATATAAATCCACTTTCCATTATAAAAAATCCGGGCAATGCCGTGAGCATGAAGGCTTTCTTTCGGTGATCCCTTTATCACGAATTCTTCCAAAGCCACCGCCGCAGGAACGCCCAGCCGCCGGCAGAACGAAACATAGATCATGGCTTTGGTACAGCAGATTGCCTTTCTCTTCTTTAGGGCTTCAGAGGCTCTAAGACTCGCATCAGGAACAAAGGTGATCGAATCATTGATGAAGTAAAAAATCTCTTCCAGCTTTTGTTCAAGGCTCATATCTTCCGATGTAGACTTGGAAAGTATCTCGGTAAAAACCTGGTTGTTGAAATCAAGATGGGGTGTTTCCTCTAAATAGAGAGCCAAATCCTCCTTCTTCACTTGGGCCTGAACTAAAAAAGCAATAATTACCATCCCTAAGGAACCCATCAGAAAAACGAAACAGAGCTTTTTGAACATGCTTGCCTCCTCTTTGAATTAAATATCGAATCCAGAAATATGCAACTTTTATGCCAGCTAGAAGAGAGCAATGTTATCTGAAACTGAAAGTTAACCCCTTAAAAGAAAAACGAACTCCCTTTAAATGTCATTCTCCATTTGAATGCTATGTAAAATATTTTTCTGGTCACAACTTTGGATTTGCTTCTCGAATCAGCTTAGAGGCAAGCGGTGAGTGAATCACCGCCTATAAAGGGGTTCATTCATGCTCCCTGTTCTGTATCCCACAAGGTCCAGGGTGATGTAGATGTAGCCGAATTTTCTAAAATTGCTGACAACCGCTTCCCTCACTCTCTTGGCGATTATCCTTGGAAATTCATCCTGATCGATCTCAATCCGGGCAGTTCGGCCGTGGTGTCTGACTCTTATCTGAGAAAAGCCAATCCTTCTCAAATAGTCCTCGGCCTTTGCCACCTGTTTCAGGCTCTTGGTTTCAATCTTTACGTAGTAAGGAATGCGTGAAGCGAGGCAGGCCAATGAAGGCTTGTTCCAGGTCGGGAGGCTGAACCTCCTGGAAAGCTGCCTTATTTCCTGCTTGCCCAGCCCGGCCTCCCTCAGCGGGGAACGAATACCCAATTCTCTTGCCGCTTTTGCGCCAGGCCTGAAATCAAGCCTATCGTCATAATTAGAGCCATCAAGAATGTAAGAAATCCCTTCAGCCTTCGCCATCTTCTTCAGCTTTGAAAAAAGCTCCTTCTTGCAGAAGTAACATCTTTGAGGAGGATTGGAGATAAAATCAGGATCCTCAAGCTCACTGGTATGAATAATCCTGTAACGGATGTTCAATCTCTTGGCAAGCTTTGCAGCTTCTTTTCTTTCCTGCTCGGGATATGTCTCCGAAGCGGCGATGACCGCAAGAACTTTGTCAGCCAGAACATCACCAGCGACTTTGAGCAGAAACGTGCTGTCCACACCGCCAGAGTATGCCACCAGAACCTTGCCCATTTTTTTCAGGATATGCCTCAGTTTCTGATACTTGATTAGCGTCGCCTTGGAAAATTTTTTTGTTTTCTTCTGATTTTTGTTGGTCAAGGTTTTCATCTATTCTTCACCTAACATTATTTTTCTAATCTTTCACTTTAACTTTGCCAAAGGCTGAGTGGTGAGAAAACCGTTTGAATAGCTCAGGCAGAATGGTTCGAAAGCCCGCCGCTTTTGCCCCAGCGAGGCAAAAGCGGCTCGGTTTCAGGCTTCGCTCTCTTCTCTCTAAGGAAGAGATTGCTTCGTCGCTTCGCTCCTCGCAATGCCCGCTCAGCCTTTCACACGACTTTCTCACCACTCTGCCTTCGCTTGGCAAACAGGGTATGTTTTTGAACTACATAGCCTTTGTCTGATATTTCCTATTAAATTTTTTAACCTCTTCAATAAATTCAGAGACGAGACCTTCGCCTTTTAAGCGGCGAAAGACCTTGCCCTTCTTAAAAATCACAGCACCCTTTGGACCAAAGGCTAAACCGATGTCTGCTTCCCTCCCTTCGCCTGGACCGTTGACCATGCAGCCCATAAGAGCGACAGTGATTCCATTCTTGATCCCGCAAAGGTCTTTCTCGACTTTTTTTGCGACTCTTAGCAGGTCAACTTGGCAACGGCCGCAGGTCGGACAGGAGATGAGATTAGCGCCGCGGGAGCGAAGGCCGAGGCTGGAGAGAATAAGGAAACCAACACGAACTTCTTCTTCAGGAGGTGCAGTCAAAGAGACTCTTATCGTATCCGCCAACCCCTGGCTCAAAAGAAGAGCCAGTCCTGCAGACGATTTCACTGTGCCAGGAACAAGGCTGCCGGCTTCGGTTATTCCCACATGAAAAGGATAGTCAACCTTCTCCGCCATCAGCTCATAAGCCTTTACAGTTCGGATGACATCCGATGCTTTCAGAGAGATCTTAATCAGATGAAAATCCAGGTCTTCCAAAATTCTGACATGTTTTAAGGCACTCTCGACCATTGCCTCTGCGGTAGCCTCGCCGTATTTTCGAAGCTGCTCCTTCTCCAGAGAACCAGAGTTTACGCCGATTCTGATGGGGATTGAACGCTCTTTGGCGGCCTTCACCACTTCTTTCACTTTTTCCTTGGAGCCGATATTGCCTGGATTCAGCCTTAGGCCATCAACGCCTCTCTCGATAGAGGCGATGGCCAGTCTGTGGTCAAAATGGATATCAGCCACGATGGGCAAAGAGACTCGCTTCTTGATCTTCTCCAAAGCCTCGACAGCCTCTCTATCCGGAACAGCGAGACGGACAATCTCACATCCAGCTTCTTCCAGTCTTTTGATCTGGGAAACAGTGGCCTCGACGTCCCTTGTGTCGGTTTTGACCATCGATTGGACAACGATAGGAGCAACCCCGCCAATCGCTACTCCACCGATTTTTATCTGCCTCGTCTTCCGCCGCTTAAACTTAAGTTGGAGTGGCGCATGTTTGCATGTATTTTTAGTCATCGTCTAAACCTTTTTATGTGTCATGCAAGCCCTAATCGAACGAATCAATCTCATAAATGCACACTCCGACAAAAAATATGAATATAAGCAATATTCATAAACTTCAAAATTACTTCCAGAAGAAGAGGCTCTGCCAGCCCCTGGGAAGTACTCGGACGACATCATTGAGCACAACAAAGGCAAGCAGGAGGATAAAAATGAAAAATCCTATTTGGATCACAATCTGCTTGACTTTTGAACTGAAATCTCTCCTGGCTATTCCTTCCAGAGTTAAAACAAAAATCTGCCCGCCGTCAAGAATCGGAATGGGAAGCAGGTTGATAATTCCCAGTTGAAGGCTGACAAAGGCGATGAAGCTTATCAAAGGAAAAAAACCCATGCGGAAATACGTATAAGAAAAATTGGCAATAGCAATCGGACCAGCAACCTGCCGGGCTGAAGCTTCTCCAGTCACTAAATCCCTGATGTAATTAATGAGTACAAAAGCAAGCTTCGAATTCTGTCTGAAGCTCTGAGCAATTGCGGGAAAAAAGCCGTACTTCTTGAA
>CAZJXZ010000217.1:0-4569 GCA_964549955.1 uncultured Eubacteriales bacterium | reverse complement strand
AAGCCCTTGTAGATTCCGGCCAGTGTCGTCCCGTTGGAAACAGGCACAGCCACAAAACCCGGTGCATCTCTCAATTCGTCATAAATCTCATTGGCAATCTCACCATAGGCTTTGAGCTGCAGAGCCGTGTTTGCTCCTCCCGGGTTGGCATCATAGACCTCAGCGGATTCAGCACGCTGGCGAGAGAGCATCACCGCTTTCTCATAATCTCCTTGGATACGGATGATCTCGGCTCCGTATTGAAGCATCTCTTGAGCGCGCTTGGTGTGGTACGTCTCGGGAATGTAGATGACGCAGCGCAGGCCAGCCAGAGAGCAAGCCAAGGACATGGCCACTCCGTAGTTGCCGCAAGTGGCCAAGGTTATGGCGTCAAAGCCTCGGCGCATGGCATCCAGGGCTTGAGCGAAAGCGATACGGTCCTTCTGAGTCCCTGTCGGATTTCCTCCTTCGAACTTGAGGAAGATTTGACGCAGGCCCACCTCGCGCTCGATATTGCGCGCTCTGGTCATCGATGTGTCGCCCACCTCGGAATCCATAATGTCCTCGAAAGCCTCCAGCCGTTCTTCGAGAGAAAAGCTTTTGTCGGCAGCGACCTTCTTTTGGATGTCGAGCTCAGGGGCAATCGTTGAAGGCAGCGAGCTCGCCTCATCCGACAAGACAGATTCCTGCTCCTTCTCGACTCCATTATGATTATTCGGCCAAGGGGCGGGGTGGTTGTTCGGCCAGAGGGTGAAATGATTGTTCGTTCGAGTAGGTGGAGGTTTGTCGGATGAATCTGGTGAAGACGAACTCGCGGTACCCTTGTTTGATTTGTGTGAGGCGGTTTTTTCCTCGCTATGACTCATTTTCGTCTTCTCTTTTGAAATTTTTATAGCACAGTTAATATGTCATGTCAACAAAAAATTTCAAAAAATTTAAATTTTTTTAAAAAAATAAAAATTTTTTTTAAATCTTGGCCAAATGAGACTCATTCATCGCAGCCAGCATGAATTTTTTAATGAATTCTGTTTGACTCTTTTATCCTTAATTGTTATTCTTCAAATCGGGAAATGAAGAAAAAAATTATTTTTTTCTTTTTATCTTCGCCATGGCTTCACGACTAAAATTTTTAGAGGTTTGAATGAAAGTCTGTTTCAGACCTATTGGCCTCAGGGAAAACGTGAGACTCGGGCAGAATGGTTCGAAAGCATGGCGAGCAAATATCTCAATTACTTTGAAATAGGAGGCAGCATGAAGAAACTGGTTTTAATTCTCTCTATGTTGGTCATTTTTTTGCCGTGTGCCATGTTGGCCAAGGAGAGGAGCTTAGGCTTGGGCGTCATTGTTGGTGAGCCGACCGGGCTTAGCTTCAAAAAATGGATTGGGAAGAACGCAGCTGTAGATGCCGCGGCTGCCTGGTCATTCGTCGAGGGCTCGTTTCATCTCCACGCCGATTATCTTTGGCACAACTCCAGCCTTTTTAGGGTGGAGAAAGGCAGACTCCTCCTTTATTTTGGCGTGGGGGGAAGAATTAGCACCGAGGCGGAGTTCAGAGTTGGGGCTCGAGTTCCGGTTGGCTTGAACTATGATTTTGAGAATTCTCCCTTGGAGGTCTTCGCTGAAATCGGTCCTGTCTTGGATTTGACGCCTGCGACAGTAATCAGATTGACCGGCGGCGTTGGCATCAGGTATTTCTTCTAGTACAAACGCCATAAATGTCTTAACCTTGCCCTACGAGCGAGCGAGGGGAATGTGGCAACTACCTTGTGATGCGAGCCCAAAGGCCGTGCGGTCATCACCCTGGTGATAACATTTTTTTAATGCGCTTAAATCAACCTCTCTCCTTTGACGCCTGAGAGGGAAAAAAGCTTCAGAAACCGTTCGACGACAATCTGCGCAAGACCTTTGGCTTCAGAGGCTGAAACATCGGATATTTTTCCTCCGGCCATTATTCCATGCCCGCCTCCTCGGCCATATCCTTTAAGGATATCTTGCATGATGTCAGCAGAGTTGATATCGGTTCGTTTTGACCTGATGCTGAGAAGAATATCACTCCTGTAAAAACCCATGACGAGTGCAAAATCGATGTTTTCTTTGAAAATCAAAAAGTCGGCGATTTCTGCTGGAAGCTCAGGGTAGGGGATTGTCTCCAGAAAGCAGGTTAAGACCGGGCCGTAGACCATACTTCTTTCCAGGGCCTCTTTGACACTCCGGTAGTAATCGGATGAGAGAGGAGGGTGGGTGATTCGATAAAGAGATTTGAAGTTGACTTTAGGCAGAAGGAAGAGATAGCTTTCATAATCCCATCGAGTCCCTTTTCTTCCGAGGTCTTTTGTCTCGCTTCTTATGCCATAGAAGAGAGCTGTCGCCAGCCGCGCGGGAATTGGTAAATTTCGCTCCTTTAGAGAAGAGGTGATGATGGTGCTTGTCGTGCCTATTTTTTCATTGACATAAGCCCACTGCTTGAATTTTGTCTTTTCTCTCAAGGGATGATGGTCAATCACAATATCAGGAATTACCTCATCAGGAAGTGAGCTGTTTCCAGTGTAAGGCTGGCAGTCGACCATGATGATCGGGTATTGTTTTTCAAGCAAGAGCGGGGAGAAGCAAACAATCGGAATTCTCAAGACATTGACCATTGCTCTGTTTTCAGCCCTTCCGATGAAACCTCCGAAGGTCAGAGTCGAGGAGACATGGATTTCCTTTTTGAGAAGATAGGCAAGGCCCCAGGCTGAAGCAACGGCGTCAGGGTCAGGAGTGTCGTGGGTCATGATCAGCACCTGTTTGCTGCCGGACAAAGATCGAATTTTTTTTCCTAGCATTTCTTCTTTATAAGGAACCTGCAGTCAGGTGTAAATTTTTTCCTAAAAGGAAATTTTTCAATTTTTTATTTCTCTCATTGGATCCTTAGGTCTGCAAATCCAGCAGAGATAATCAGCCTGAACGCTTCTTCGACGCTGATATCAAGGGATTGGACTTGGTCCTCGGCAGCGATGCAGAAAAAGCCGGTGGTGGGATTGGGCGTAGTGGGGATAAAGACTTTTAGCATTTTTTTCCCACTGCTGCTCGGGATAAGGTCTTCCGCTTCTCCAGTGACAAAGCCGATAAAAGACAATCCCTTTATCGGGAACTCAAGCAGGACAACTCGCGAGAATATCTTTTTGTCGCCGACAATGCCTGTAGTGAGGTACTTCACTCCCTGATAGACTGTTTTGATAACAGGAATTTTTGCCAGAAGACTCTCTCCCAGCCTGAGAAATCTTTTTCCGATGTAGTTGCTTCCCAATAAACCTACAAGCAATATGATCAAAAGGGCAATGACAAGCCCTATGCCGAAGAATTGAACGTAGGTTTTCGGCTGGAGCACAACAGGGAGGAAGTTAAAGGTATTATTGATCAGATTGATGATCCACCTGACGATTAATACCGTTACCCAGATAGGAACGATAACCATAATCCCGGTTATGAAATATCTTCTCAAAGTCTTGCCAAGTTTTCTTGCCGGCATCTTTTTCCTCCTTTTTAAGAAAGCGAATTTTTGCTAGGTCTTCAATTTTCGACTCATTTTCGCCATGACACTTTTATAATCGCCTTTATATTAATCTAAAATAGATTTGACGAACAGTAAATACAATAAATAGGGAGTGGTTGCCATTTTTAAGATTATCGGGTTATAATAATCGCAAATTTTGTAGGCAGATGCCAATAGAGAAAAAATTCTCAATTCCAGCCTCTCCCAAAATTAACGCAGAGAATATGAGCAATCTTCAAGCTGAACCGGCTATCCCTTCATCAACCTCCTGCCTAAAAAAAGCATAAGTCAATCTTTTAATATATAGGAAATGCTGAATTTCCCTTAAGGAGAGAAATGATGCCTCAATTGAAAATTTTGTTTGTGTCCTCAGAAGTCTATCCTTTTGCCAAGACCGGGGGTTTGGCTGATGTCTCAGCCTCCTTGCCCTCTGCCCTGGCCAGGCTTGGCTATGAAGTGATAACTGTCATGCCCATGTATCGCTCCATCATCGAAGGAAAGTTTAAATTGAAACAGGTGGAAGAGCCCTTGGAGATTCCTTTCAGGGAGAAGCTCTTAAGAGCAAAAGTCTTCTATTCGGAGATAGAACCCAATCTTTTAGTTTATTTCATAAAGCGGGATGAATATTTCGACCGCAGCATGCTCTACGGCACCTCAGAAGGAGACTATTTTGACAATGCGGACAGGTTTGTCTTCTTCTGCAGGGCGGTTCTCTATCTATGCAAGGCGATAAATTTTCAGCCGGCTATCATCCACTGCAATGAGTGGCAGACTGCTCTTTTGCCTGTTTACCTGAAGAGCTTATACCAGGACGAGCCCTTTTTCCGTCCCAGCCGCACGGTCTTCACCATCCACAATCTGGCCTACCAAGGAATTTTCCCCAAGGAATACATGGCTGTCAGCGCCTTGCCCCAGGAGCTCTTTTCGATAGGCGGGCTTGAATACTACGGCCTGATGAACTTCATGAAAGGCGGCATTCTATTCTCCGACATCGTCACCACGGTCAGCGAGAAGTATAGCCAGGAGATCAAGACTCCGGAATACGGCTATGGCCTGGA
>CAZJXZ010000216.1:0-4587 GCA_964549955.1 uncultured Eubacteriales bacterium | reverse complement strand
CGCCATGTTTCGAACGCTCATTCCTCTTGGCTTGCCCCTCAGCCAGATTATGGAACGGGCAAGCCGAATATTCTGTGAGAGCACACTGCCCACACACTACGCAACCCTTGTCTGCGGTCAGGCTCATCACTCTGGCGAGATTGAGATGAGCAATGCAGGCCATCTTCCTCCTTTATGGATAGAAGAGGGCAAGGTCAAAAGGATAGAGCCCAATGGGCTTCCGGTGGGAGTGTTCTGCGATGAACGGTTCTCGACGAGCAAATCTAATATATCTCCTGGCAGCACGCTGCTTCTCTACAGCGACGGCCTCTCAGAGGCACGAAATCTGGCCGGAGATGAATACGGCCATGAAAGGCTCTCACAGCTGGTCAGTGAACGTTATAAACTTTCGCCCGAAGGAATTATTGACGCCTGCTTGAAAGACCTGCGAGCCTTTAGAGGACGTGGTCGAGAGAAAGATGACCTGACCATCATGGCTATCCGCCGCTCGAATTAAGGAGACACAATCCTAAAAGCAGTTAAGAGGACAATCTCCCTTTACGTTCCCCTTTTCCTTTGAAATATTTTTAGGGCAGACAAGAGGGCTTCTTTTTTTGAATAATTTTTGCCTGAGTCGACAACATTTTTCATACGCTTATAGACAGGAATGTTTCCATATTGATTGGACGGCTTTCGAGTGACATAACAGGCAGCCATGAGATGTCCAATCAGGCAGAGGCGCTCCAAATCTGATCTGCCTAATTCGCCTGCCTTGAACTTCTTTAAATAGCTTTTATTTTTTGCCCATTCCACCTCAAAGCCAGCCCTGAATGAATCTCCGGCTCCGACGAATCTTTGAGCGTCGGCTGTGGCATATCGGGATTTCATGGATAAAGGCCCGATTCGGTTTCCAGAAGGAGCGACATACATGATATTTATCTTTGTCCCGGCAGTTATGCCGAAGATTCTTGGCGACCTGTCCAGAGCATAGTCGTCTGCAAGTCTATGGAGGAAATTGGAATCTTTCTCTTTTTGACTTTTTCCTTCTAATGAGTAGCCGAATGTGTTAGCTATCATCATCACCTCAGCTTGAGAGGCAAAGAAAAAGCTGAGATGGGGTAGGACTGGCTTGAGGAGTTTATAGCCTTCGATAACTTCTCTCTTACGGATGGATTCTTTAGGGTCTTTGGAGAGCGTGTGCGGGTCGACCATGGTGATATAGCCCAGCTTCTTTAGCCTTTCCATCACTCCTCCCAGTTTCTTTCCTTGCTCGCTGTCCATGGTCTTGGTCGCTCCAGAATAAACATAATGAACGATTGCCTCTTGCGGGAGCTGTGCTATTTTTTCAAAGACATCCTGGCGCTCAATATCCAAGTCTTCAAATGCGTTCGGGGCATGAAGGATGGCTTCACGCCTTCCAGGCTGTGCCGGCCTGATGAATGAAGCAGAGGAGGGAAGGGTGTCATGGGGAATTATGATAGGAAACACCCCTGTTTTTTCCATGATATCGAGCATGAATTGTCCGTGGAGGTCATATTTTTTATTTTTCCTGCCGAGAGAGGTCAATATTCCAACAGAAACCCCGGCCAAAGATATGAGCGGCGCTATATTCAGCGAGCCTCCGCCCATAGCATAGGATTTTTTGCGCAGCTCTAGCCATTCAGGCTGGACAGCAACCATCCTTCGGCTATCAACGACAAGACCATCGCCGGCAATATCATCGAGAAAATCGAATCCAGGATTTGTCATGTCGCAGCAGGTGGTCCCAATCACCAGCACTGACAGGTCTGAAATTTTTTTGGGAGTTGATGGCTTTGGCATTTTTATTTTCTTAATGTAAACGCAATAATAAAAATGTCATCGCGAGGAGAAGCCGAAGCAGCGAGAGAAGCATGGCGGAAAGCGGCGTGACAATCCGAGGATGTCATTGCGAGGAGCGAAGCGACGAAGCAATCTTGTTCAATTCTCATTTATCGTCCGATTAAATATTTCTGAACCAACACCTCGAACTTCTCTGTTCCTGGAAGCTCGGTGCAGAGCAGGTATCTGGGGATTTCATCTTCGATAATCCCGGGAAATCTGGGGAGATCTTCGAGGAAGAAATTATCGGTTTGGTCATCGTTGACCGAGGAGACTTCCTCGACCAAAATCTTTCCCTTGCCAAGCTCGCCCCAGAATTGATGATAGTGATCAGGGTCGAGCCTTATCCGCTCACCGGGTCTAAGAGTTATCACCGTTCCTGGCTTAAAGCTTTCCCAGGCCTCGTTGCAGAATATTTTAACCGGACAGCTTTCATCGATTCGGCCCGCTTCTCCGACGTTATAGACTTTGATCTGTAGATTTCCTCCGCCCAGGTTTATGATATCCTCCATCTTCCTTCCATGGTGGTGCATGGGTGTCACCTGATTTTCGCCGACGATTAGAAGCTTGTTTGAATAGCACTGGTCGATGATCTGGCCGTCGGAGTCGATAATTCCATTGGAAAGGGTATAAAGCAGTAAGCCGATTTTCTCATATTTCCCAGAGCCGAAGTCTGTCAAATCCCATCCGATCCGTCTTTTTGTCAGCTCTTCAGTCTTATCTTTGTTCCTGTGCCAATCCTTCAAGTCCCAGAAAGCTTGAGGGGGGAGGGGATAGCTTCTTGATTTGAGAAATTCTATTCCCTCGCTGATCAATCTATTTATCTCTGACCTCTTCATCTGGGTTCACCTCCTCGAAAGAGGGGAAAAGAGGACAGTCCCAATGCTGTCCCAACGTTTATTTCCAAAATCTGCATAAAATTTTTAATATCAATATATTAACACAGAAAGTTGCTGTAATCGATTTAAAATCATTTTCATTTTATGGTCATTCGATTGTCAATGAACAGGAAGGAGCGACCATGAATACAAGAGAGAACGTTTTTCTTCAAAAATAAAGATAAGAGAATTGCCCTTTTCTTCCTTTTTTGCGTACAAGAATGAATCTGGCAAGAAAGTAGCAAAGCATCAGAGAAGCAGGTTTATAGCGTGGGCAAGAATGATCCGGGGCAAAAGAATTGGCACTGATAAAAACTTTTGTATCTCCTGTTTGTCTTTTATTCTATAGCCGATGCAGTCGAGGATGACGGCCTCAACTCTTTTGGCAATAAATTTTTTGGCGATTTTTTCCCAGCTTTTTCCTCCAGCATAGGGCGATTTGGCCTCGACCGAAGAGCTTTTCCACTTTTCCTTCGTCATCCCAATCTGGCTTTCCAGGGGAACCACAACACCAAGGCTTTTGACGTTCAATATTCGTGATGTCAAAAATGTAAGATAGTCAAAAGGAAAAATCACTGGGATAGAAAATCTCCTTTTGGCAAAATCATGGGTACAGAGGACTCCGACCGCCCTTGCCTTCATCTCCTTTTGGATGAAGTCAATAGCCTTGGGCAGCATGGAGCTTATTCTCTTTTCGCTAAGCTCGACCTGTCCGCCTTCTCTCAAGCGAGTCACAAGCGGCATTTGACCAGCATCGGGCTTCAAGCGCTCGATTTCCTCAAGGCTGAAGTCGTCGAGCAATCCTTTTTCCTGAATTTCTATCCGGGGATTAAGAAGAAGCTTTATTTCAGAAACTACGTCCTCTCTTGGCGACTGACCAATGGTCAGAAGCCCAACTCTAGCTTCGTCCAACTCTTCTCCTTTTTTAGCTCTTTTTTCCCGGGGTTTTTAAATGCTCCAGGGAGCCGTAGAGAGAAACAAGCTCTTGATACTCTTTCTCATCGTAGAAAGAGCATTCTCCCTCGCCGAAGGCTTTTGCCACTTCGACGACAAACCTGACAGCTGTCTCAATATCAACGGCATGGCTGGCTCCTGTGGCACAGCCGGGGACTGGGACTTCGGTTGTAATCGCCACCCCAACAACTGGTGCGTTGGTCGCAGTCGAAGGCTGCATGATGCTGTTGAGGTGGTAAATTTCATTCCCGTAAGGAACAATGTCCTGAGTTGTAATCGGAAAAACAACCGGCAATTTCCCAGTGACAGCCTGCATGATGTCCAGCAAATCCTCGCTGACTCTAAGGATGTAACCATCTTTGACAGTGGGGGAGATGGCGAATCCTTTTTGGTTGATTATCCGGTTTCCCTTGGTGGTATCTATGGCGAGAATGGCCTCCATCCTCTCGTCCACCTCGAACCTGTTCATGGTGTCCATGGACACCGGCGATCCCATGAAGGGAACAGGGTCGTGGGGAATAATCGGGGAGTGGGGGCAGAGATGAGTGGCAATGACGGTGTCACCATTAAGCACGTCCCCTTTTCTTCTCATCTCGGTAAGCTTTGCTGCTGCGGCCAGAGCTGTTATCGCTCCGTCAGCGTCAGAGACGAGGCCAATCTTATGGGGCCTTGCTCCTATTCCCCCCAGACGCCCGATAATGCCCAGTGTCCGAGCTTTTCCCCCCTTTGATTTTCCAACTTTTCCCCTCACCATAAGCTTCACAAATTGTGTCTCTCCTTCATCACCGACAGCTTTTCGTGTCTCAATTTCTGTCTCGTCCAAGCCGCGGGAGTGGAAAAATTCTTTTATTTCGGATTCTCTGATAAACGGGCTATCCAGAAACTCATAAACCTCAATCACCTGTTTTAAGGCCAT
>CAZJXZ010000215.1:0-4613 GCA_964549955.1 uncultured Eubacteriales bacterium | reverse complement strand
CGCTGTTGGTCATGATCACTGCTCCCTGCCCCTTGGCCGGATAGGCGATCATGTACGCTTCAAATCCTTCACTGCGCCCCCTGAGGTTGAAATTGATGTCATCATCTTTGTCGT
Source organism: uncultured Eubacteriales bacterium (assembly GCA_964549955.1). Taxonomy (GTDB): domain Bacteria; phylum Acidobacteriota; class Aminicenantia; order Aminicenantales; family Aminicenantaceae; genus CAZGMN01. The sequence continues at coordinate 4,499 of CAZJXZ010000215.1, read as the reverse complement.
CAACAAAAACCCCCAAACCCTTGTTTATAAATTGTGGAGTCAGCATCTCGCGCGCCAGCCGCGGAGAAATGACTTTCTGAGACTCTCCCCTGCCCGTCTTCGTGACCTCAAGAGCAAAGAGAGCAATATCTGAGGGCGTTGTCCACAGGCCAGAAGCCGCCGCTTCAGGATAAACACGCCATCTCCCTTTAACAGGCGCTCCGTCCCGGCTGTGTCCTGTCGAAGCCTTTTCTGCCAGAGATGAGGGCAGAGGGTATTCATACGAGCTGCGAGCCATTTCGAGCGGCCGCAAAACGGACTCTTCCATTATCGCCGGAAAAGGTTTCCCTTCCAGGTCAACTAAAAGCTGCTGCAAAACAGCATACCCGCTTTCAGAGTACTGCTGCTGAGAACCCGGGGCAAAACCGACGCTCACGGCAGGAGAATTCGCCGGCTTTTCTCCTCTGAGAACTTGAACGAGCGACGGCAGGCTCTCGCCTTCCGCGTATCCTTTAAACTCGACAGGAACCAACCCGGCGCTGTGGTTCAATAATTTACGCAGCGTAACTTTACTCTCCCGAGTGAACTTATTCTCAGGAATTTTCCAGGATGCCAGGAACCTGTTCACATCCGAGTCAAAGTCAAGGCGGCCTCTTTCAACAAAAATAAGCGCAGCCAGAGCGGCAACAGGCTGGCTGATATCCCCGGCCTGAAAGAGAGTCTCGCTCGTCACCGGGTCCGAGCTGCCCTTCTCTTTCACGCCGTAGCCCTTGGCCCATTCAACCTGGAACTTATCGATAACGGCAATGCTGACTCCGGGCACCATGTAGTACGGCATGCGCTCGGAAAGCTTCATTTTTTTAAGCTTCTGCCCCTCGATCACGATTTCTTTGGTCAGGCCGTTTTCAACAGACTTGATTCTTTTCTTTGTTATCGACGCCGGTGTTTCGCAGCTCCTGAGGATAAAATAAATACTCCCGGTGACGATCAAAAAGATAAAGACGATTCGAATGTAATTTCCCATTTTAAACATTTTTTCATCCTAACATGCTGTACATTATATTATCAACAGGCGGCCGTCGGCCGCTGCCGACCTTAAGATATTGATTTCCTTGAATTCTTTTCCTTTGACTGTGCTCAAGTACACCCATTGCTTTGCCCGGGCCATCCCAACAAAAAGCATCCTCTGCCTCTCTTTGTGTCTCAGCTGATGAAACGAATCCTCGGTCAGGCCGGGCAAAAACACGCTGTCAAATGTCATGCCCTTGGACGTAGAATAAGTCACTATCTTGGGAACAGTATTTCCAAAGTCATAAGGCTCGTGGAGCACATTATGCGCGTCTCTCTCCACAACCTTTTCAACCTTAACTCCTCTTTTGCTCAACTCTTTGGGCAGCTCGTGGAGCATTTTGTCTGAGACGACAACGATTCCCACGCTCCTGTTCATCGACTGCCTCATCTGAACGGTCGCGGCCATTAAATCCATTTCTTCTTCAAAAGAGGGAGCGACATAGCACAGCGGCTGCTCTATCACCTTCTGCTTAGTTGAAATATGGTCACGGTAGACGCGGCGCAAGCTCTCGTCAGGGATAAAATACGAGGCAAGGACGGCAACATGTGGAGCACTCCCGTATGAAGCCGAGAGGGTGTGCCGCCGCCCTGCTATCTTCAACCGTTCAATAAGCAGCGTCCTTGATGTTTCATTGTCGACTATTTTCTGCTCGAAATCAGCAAAGACTGTAATATGGCGAGCCGCCAGGCGAAGAACCTCATAGGCCTCAGGAGATAAATCCTGGCCGTCATCCACCAAAGCAAACAAAAGGCGGTGCTGAAGCCCTTTGTTTCGCTCGAGTGTCCGCAGAACTCCTGAACGAATTCCCGGCAAATCAACCCGCAAATTTACGTAAGTACGGGGAAGGTCTTTTGAAATATGACCTTCATAGAAATGACGGCACCACAGGTCGAAGGTTGTCAGTGCCTCTTTGGGAAGTCCCAAAGACCGAGCCGCAGGCTTGATAAATTCTCTGGCCATGTCGGTAAAGACCAACAGCCGGTAGCTGTTTGAGGGGAAACCTTGGGTGCGGGCAAGATAGGCGGCCCTGTGGATAAGAACCTGGGTCTTTCCAGACCCTGCCGGCCCCAAGACAAGCAAGTTTTTATCAAAGGGAAGCTTCACTATCTTGAGCTGACTTGGCGTCAGAGCAGAGCGAGACAGAAGGCCGGCTTCCATGCTGTCGCTTTTCTTGGAGACTCTCTTTTTTCTCATGCAGGAAATGGGGACTGTCCCCATTTTTTATTTTTTTCTAAGAAATTATGATATCAACCGCGCCCTCAATCATCAAGCCCAAAAAAATGGCGAGAGAAAATTGGGGACTGTCCCCATTTCCCACTCTCTTTTATTTGATAAGCTCCATCTTGTATACTTAGAAAGAATTGGGTGTTAAAAAAGCTAAAAAAGGAGGCAACATGGACCGAAGACGATTTATGAAGTCCGTCCTGATTGGCGGAGGCACAGCCTTATTAGCTTCTGAAGGCTATCCTCTCAAGTTTTTCCCCAACCCGAGCAAGAACAAATGGGCTGTTCTTTTCGGCACCCGGTACGGGAGCAACCGGGATGCTGCCATCTGGATCTCCGAAGGCATGGGCGCCATAGCCGATGTCTTTGACGCCCGGGAAAATCCTGACCTCTCTTCATTCGACTATTTGATCGTCGGGTCTGGAATCTACGGCGGAAGAATTGCCCAGCCGTTAGAAGCTTTTCTCGGCAAGAATGCTACATCTCTATCAAATAAGACAAAGGCTGTTTTTGTCGTCTGCGGAGCAGGAGGAAGCGACCGGGCCAACCAGTACCTTGATAAGTTAGCCGAGCTCTGCGGAGCAAAGCCTGTCGTTAAAAAATCGTTCAGCGGCCGGCTGACAAAAAGGCTGCTCAGCGCCGAGGACTACAAAGGGCTTGAAAGCTATTATCAGAAAGGCAACCGTCCTTTTGAAGACTACGACCGGCTCGTCCGAAAAGACTGCCTCGATTTTGGCGAGGAAATTTTAAAGCAATTCCCCGAGACCAAATAAGCTGTTAATGAGGAAATTGGGGACTGTCCCCATTTCTATCTGTATTCGCCGGCTATCTTCTGGATGAATTCCTGGACGCGTTTCTGGAGTTCGTTTGATTTTTCCGGCGTCATCTTGGCCTGAAAGTCCCTGAACTCTTTTAACGTGACGCCGAATTTCTCATAAACCGCTTCGACTTCTCTTTGACCCTGCTCCATGTCTTCTTTGTATTTCTCGAAGATCAACGCCGAGCGGGCCGATATTTCGACATACACGTCGTCGCTCATTCTTGGCGGAGCTGGTTTTGGAGCGGCTTCTTCAGGCTGCTCTTCTACAAAGACTTCTTCTGCCTGGAGCTCATCCTCGCTTGTGCTGCTCTTTCGGCACCCGGACGTTGTGAATAAAAAAACTAACAAAAGGCAGCAGAGGCCCCAAAGGACGACGGCCTTCGCGCATCTCTTCATGACTTTATCTCCTTGCCCCCGCTTACTTCATATCCTCGGAGCGGTCGGCGGGAATCTTGTATTTCTTTAAGATAAGCTCGTTCCTCTCCGCTGTTTTTGCCTTATCCAGCACAATCTGCTTTCCCTGCTCATCAACCAAGACGTGATATTTCCCTTCACTGCTCTCGATCTCCTTCACCAGGTCTTTCATGCTGCTGACCTTCTTCCCGTTGACTCCGGAGATGACCACATCCTTCGAGTCATGATACCCGACGTTAATCTCGTCGGCCAGGACGAAAGCCAACATGACCACTTCCCTTCTCTCCTCGGTCGGCTCGCCAACATCATAATAGGGAAGAATAGCGAAAAGACGCTCTGAGTAGTAATCCCGGCTCTCCATCCTGACATCAATATAGTCCTTTGTCAGGCTCTGGAAAACAAGCCCGCCGGCAATATAATAGGTCGGTTCCGTATCATACTGCTCGTGAGGCACAAGGCGGCAGTGATTGACCGGCACAGTCAATTTCATTTTCACCTTGGCGACCTTGCCCTCCCTTAGAATCTCAAGCTCCACAGCATCGCCGATGGATTTGCCCTGGATCACATAATCAAAGAATGTTCTTTCATTCTTTCTGAACCTGACCGTCCCGTCGTTCGCGACATCCACGCCTTCGACCGAAAGGATTATATCCCCGCCTTTGAGTATCCCTTGGGCCGGAGAGTCCGGATAAACTTTGTTCACCAGAACACCCGTATGCTCTTTGCTCATGCTATAACAAAGCCGCAAATCAGGATTCTCTGCATTCTGCCACGAAATCCCCAAATCAGGAATCCCGTCGTATTTTCCGTCCTCGATATCCTTCAGGAAATGGTTGATGACCGGAACCGAGACCATGTAGCCGATGTTCTCCCCCTCTGCTGCGGCCTGAAAAGCGACGCCGACGATTTTATCTTCCTTTATCACCGGACCGCCGCTGCTTCCTGGATTGATCGCCGCGTCAATCTGGCAGCACAACAATTTTGCCTTGC
>CAZJXZ010000214.1:0-4653 GCA_964549955.1 uncultured Eubacteriales bacterium | reverse complement strand
CAGGCAGCTGTGAATTGCTTGGAGACAGAGCCGATATCAAAGATTTTAGAAGGAGTCATGACTATCTTGTCTTCGAGCTTGGCCATCCCATAGCCGCGTTTGTAAATAATCCGGCCATCCTTGATGATGGCCAGGGCGCAGCCTGGAGTCGTTGTCTTATCCCATTGGGCGAAGAGTTTATCAACATCATTGGTCTTTTGGTCGGCAAAAAGAGATAAGAGGAAGACAAAAAGGAAAATAACAAGGCTGAAAATAACTTTCCGGGAAGAGGAAACTTGACGCATCGAAGCCTCCTTTTATTGTTGATATTTTATTGAATCTTCTCTTTTTCTGTTAATATTTATGCCAAATCGAGAGCTTATTGCAAGACCAGCAAGAAAGCTTTTTTTCCCATGATGAAATGTCTTGTTACGGATCAGGCCGGGCGTCTCGAAGACACGCCCTTTGTAGTACATGGCGAAGGCAGAGTGGTGAGAAAGCCGTGTGATAGCTCCGGTCAGTGGGTTCAAAAACACGCAGGCTTTGCCCCAGCGAGGCAAAGCCTGCTCGGTTTCAGGCTTCGCTCTCCTCTCCCTATTGGAGGGATTGCTTCGTCGCTTGGCTCCTCGCAATGCCCACTCAGCCTTCAAACGGTTTTTTCACCCACTGACCTTCGCCTCATAATTGGTTGGCTGGGGTAAAAGCTGTGTGCTTTCGAACCACTCTGCCTTCGCCTTCCATACGGTCTTCTCAACACCCGGCCTGACCCCCTTCATACCACGGATTTGGGATGCTTCCAATTTTAATTAACGAGCCGTTGACACGGCTTGTCAGCAATTGATATAGTTTTTCGCGAGATCAGCATGGGTTATTTTGTAAATTAAAAGGAGTCCAGATGAAGGCTCATGAGCTTATTTTTTTGTTGATCACAATTTTTCTCGTCTCTCTCACTGACTTAGCTGGCCAAAATTTTCCTAAGCGCTCTCCTCAATACGAGGATTTACAAAGAAATCTGGCCAAGGGATGGAACACCTGGAACACCCGCTCCGTGCTTTCCCATGTCCTTTTGCCCGAAGGTTTTTCCCTGAATCTAGGAATAAAGGAATACAGGAGCGGAGGCTATTTGAAAGAAGCCCTGATCGGGAGGATGGGAAAAGAGGATGAGGTTATTTTTCCCGGCCCTCATGCCTATGATGGAAGCTACACTGAGCTCAGGCTTGCTTGGAGGGGAGTCGAGATCAAGGTTCAGTCGGCAAAAGAGAATGATTCTTTAGTGCTTCTCATAACTTCTTCAAGTAAGCAGAAGAGAACGCCTCTGCTCGTTGTGGAATCAGGCATTTTATGGAATCGCAGAGGGGAGCTTTCCGCTGAGGATGGAGCGCTCGTCGGACGTTTTGGGAATCGGGTCATCAAAGTTTATGGCACAAAAAACCCAGTCAACGAGCCTTACATCGCCGCTCAGGCGCCTTATCTCGCTTTTTCAATGGAAAGCCCTTTAGGTATTTCGACTGAAAGAAAAAGAAGCCTGGAAGAAATAATCTCCATCATCGAGCGAAGGAAGAAGGAGACAGAGGAAAGACATAAAATATTCGGAGAGCTCGCTGAAGTCTATAAAGCCATCCAGACTGTTCTTGCCTGGGATACAATCTATGACCCTCTCAAAGACAGAGTAATAAGCCCAGTGAGCCGCCTATGGAGTATCGGCGCAGGCGGCTACGTTTTGTTTTGCTGGGACAACTTTTTCGCCGGCTATCTCGCCTCTCTCGAGAGCCGCGAGCTTGCCTACGCCAATGTCGTCGAGAACACCAAAGAAAAGACTCCTCAGGGATTTGTTCCCAATTTTGCCAAAGCCACTGGAGCCAAATCTCTGGACCGCTCCCAGCCTCCGGTAGGCTCGATGGTTGCCAGAGAGCTGTATCGGAAGTTTCAGGAGAAATGGCTCCTGGAGGAAATTTTCGACGACCTTCTCGACTGGAACCGATGGTGGAATGGCTATAGAGTCAACAAGGGCTTGCTTTCCTGGGGCTCAAATCCATGTGAGACAGTGCTCGAAGACTCCTGGGAATTGGGAGGCATGAATGAACGTCAGGGAGCTGCTTATGAGTCAGGGCTGGATAATTCTCCAATGTACGATGACATTCCTTTTAATAAAGAAACGCATATGATGGAGCTCGCTGATGTCGGGCTGACATCGCTCTACATCATGGACTGTGATTCGCTTGCCGAGATTGCAAGAGTATTGGGAAAATCAAAGGAAGAGAAGGAGCTGAAGGCTCGGGCTGACCTCTTCCGCAAGAATCTCGCCTCTCTCTGGAGTGAAGAGAAAGGAATCTTCCTTAACCGCAGGACTGACAGCGGAGAATTCTCATCCAGGATTTCGCCCACCAATTTCTATCCGCTTCTCGCCCGAGCAGCCAGCCAGGCTCAGGCTGAGCGCATGCTCAAGGAGCATTTCTACAATCCCAATGAGTTCTGGGGAGAATGGGTCATGCCCTCCATCTCCCGCAACGACCCGGCTTTCCCCGATAACGACTACTGGAGGGGACGAATCTGGGCGCCGATGAACTTTCTCGCCTATCTCGGGCTCCGCAACTACAACCTGCCCCAGGCGAAGACGGACCTTGCCGAGAAATCAAAGAATCTTCTGCTGAAGGAATGGCTGGCCAAAGGCCATGTTCATGAGAACTACAATGCCAACACCGGAGAAGGATGCGACGTTTCCAGCAGCGACCGCTTTTACCACTGGGGAAGTCTCTTAGGCCTCATCGCTCTTATGGAAAAGGGATACGTTCCTGCGCCAGAGAATCCACTCCGCAATTGATTAATGAAACCATTTTTTTCTATAGCGAGAAAAAATCTATCGATCAGGCAAAGTGCTTGGTATCTTCACTCCTTGCAAAACCCGCTCAGCCTTCTGACAGTTTTTTCGACACCGCGTGTGATCTCTTTAATATAACTGGATTAAAATCTTTGCTTAATTTATTAAGCCGACCTTGGCAAATGGAGGAAAGATGAAAGGCCTAAAGGATAAAAAAGTTTTAGTCACAGGAGGGGTAAGAGGGATAGGCGCGGCGACAGCCGCCCGCTTCATAAAGGAAGGAGCTAAGGTTGCTGTGCTCGATAAGGATAGCAAAGGCCTTCAAAATATCAAAAAGACATTGCCGGAGCTCGAGGGAGCGATCAAGGCCGATGTCTCATCGCCGAAAGAAGTCGAATCCGCATTTTCCCAACTCGACAGCCTCTGGAGAGGCCTTGATGTTTTAATCAACAATGCTGGGATAAGCATCCGCCATCCATTCCTGGAAATCAAAAGCGAAGAATGGCTGGAAATCATTTCAGTCAATCTCAGCGGAATATTTTTTGTGGCTCAGCAGGCGGCGAGGCGGATGGTCAAGCAGAAGCAAGGCGGCGTCATCCTCAACATGGCTTCGACCAACGGTTTGATTGGCTATCCTTTTTATGCCGCCTACAATTCTTCCAAGGCCGGGGTAGTTGAGCTCACCCGCTCCATGGCCCTGGAGCTTGCTCCAAGAGTCCGGGTCAACGCCATCTGCCCTGGCTTTATCCTTACTCCTATGCAGGAAGCCGAATATACACCTGAGATGCTCCGCGAGTGCGAAAAAAAGATACCGATGGGCAGGCTGGGAAAGCCTGAAGAAGTGGCTGCGCTTTTTGCCTTCCTCGCTTCTGATGAGGCTAAGTTCATCACCGGCCAATTCTTTGTCATCGACGGCGGCGAGATAGCCTGAGGCCTGGCCAGCTCCATGAAGAAGAAATAGAGGATGGCGAAAGAAGATTTTTAAAAAAAATTGAATTATGATTTGATTTTAGATTTTAGTTGTATTAAATTTATTTAGTAGAAAAAGGGGACACGGTGACGATATAAAATGAGAGCGATTTTCGCTTTTTCCATAAATTTAATCCAATCATTAAATTAAAAGGAGGATTGATGAAGAAACGTTTCATTCTTGTTGTCGTATTCCTTGCCCTTCTCTCGCTCATTTCCACTCTTATCCATGCTCAAGGCTTCTCGGAAAAGGTCAAAGAGTTCACGTTGGCCAACGGGATGAAATTCCTGGTCTATGAGCGGCACCAGGTTCCGACCTTTGCCGGGATGATCATGGCCAAGGTGGGAAGCGTAGACGAGAGAAGGGGAGAAACTGGGCTTGCCCATTTCTTCGAGCACATGGCTTTCAAAGGGACACCCATCATGGGCAGCAAAGATTATGAAAAAGAAAAGCCCATTCTGGAAGAGATGGACAGGATTGGAGATGAGCTCGCTGCCGAATACCTCAAAGGGCCAAGCGCGGATCAAGCAAAAATGAAAGCGCTCAAGGAAAAGCTTAAACAGCTTCAGCTGGAGAACCTCAAATACGTGGTCAAGGATGAGCTCGATAAGCTCTACACGGAAAACGGCGGTGAGTTCCTCAATGCTAGCACCGGCCCGGATACCACGCAATACTTCGTCATGCTGCCCTCTAACCGCCTCGAGCTCTGGTTCCTAATCGAATCCGAAAGGTTCAAGTACCCGGTTCTCAGGGAGTTCTATTCGGAGCGCGATGTCATCGCCGAAGAAAAGCGGATGAGAGAGGAAAATGACCCAGACGGATTTCTCTACGACGAGTTCGAGAACATTGCCTTTGTCCTGCATCCTTACCGGCATTCTGTGGCAGG
>CAZJXZ010000213.1:0-4654 GCA_964549955.1 uncultured Eubacteriales bacterium | reverse complement strand
CCACCTCGCAGCTCTACAATCCTCGAAAAAAAGATTGGGATGAGGAGCTTTTTGCAGCGCTTGGAATTTCAAAGTCTTTGATGCAGAAGATTTTCCCACCTGGAACAGTCATCGGGTCTTTGGAAAGGTCGATCTCAAAAGAGACAGGAATAGGCGAGATACCTGTCATTGCTGTCGCTTCCCATGACACAGGCTCTGCGGTTGGTGCAGTTCCTGCTGAGGGAGAGGACTGGGCTTATATCAGCTCTGGAACGTGGTCCCTGATGGGAGTGGAGACAAGAGAGCCGGTCATCAATGAGCAGGCGCTCGAGCTGAATTTCACCAACGAAGGCGGAGTGGGAGGGACATTCCGCTTCTTAAAAAATATCACCGGCTTTTGGCTTCTCCAGGAATGCCGCCGGGCATGGGCCAAGGAGCGGCTTCGTAGCTACGATGAGCTGACAGAGATGGCGAATTCTGCTCCTCCTTTCAAGTCGCTCGTCGAGCCTGACTGGCCTGAGTTCTTAAACCCTCCGCACATGCCTGAAGCCATCCGTCAATTCTGCCGAAAAACCAAGCAGAAGGAGCCTGATTCTTTGGCGGAATTTGTTCGCTGCATCCTGGAAAGCCTTGCCTTGAAATATCGTTTGACACTCGACCAGCTCAGGAAAATTTATCCGCATCCCATTAACCGCATCCATGTTATCGGCGGAGGAGCAAGGAACCGGCTTCTCAACCAGTTCACGGCCAATGCCACCGGCCTTCCGGTTATCGCTGGGCCGGTTGAAGCGACAGCCATCGGGAATATCATGGTCCAGGCGCTCGCTCTGCGATATTTTTCCTCGCACTCAGAGATGCGCAAAGTCATCGGCCAGTCTTTTGAGCTTGAGCGTTACGAACCCCGGCAAACCAAGGAATGGAATTCAGCCTACGAGCGTTTCCAAGAATTACAAAATTTAATATAGACAATAGACAAAATGAATTTTTTTACATTGTCATTGTGAGCGACGTGAACAAGCATGACCATCACCCTGTCATTGCGAGTGAAACGAAGCAATCTCATTTTCTTACGAGATTGCTTCGTCACTGCGTTCCTCGCAATGACATGCTAGGATGAGCCGCCATGCTTTGCTCCTCACGATGACACTTTTATAATAGGGCTTATATTAGCCTGACCTGTTCAAGGAGGCGATGTGAACAATACAAAAAATATAGAAAATGCCTATAAAATTGCCAGGGAGCTTTACTCCCGGCTGGGAGTGGACACGGATAAAGCCCTAAAAGCATTGGAAAGCATTTCTCTCTCGCTCCACTGCTGGCAGGGAGATGATATCTGCGGCTTTGAAAAGCCGGGAGCCCGGCTTGAAGGCGGAGGGCTTCAGGTCACAGGCAATTATCCTGGAAGGGCAAGGACAGTCGATGAGCTGCGTCTGGACATGAAGAAAGCCTACTCGTTGATTCCAGGCCATCACCGCCTAAACCTCCATGCTATTTACGGTGAGTTCGGAGGCAAGCCTGTCGAAAGAAACAGGATTAGTGCTGAGCATTTCAAGGGTTGGGTCGAATGGGCAAAGGCTGAAAGCCTCAAGCTCGACTTCAATGCCACCTGCTTTTCTCATCCCATGGCAGATTCGGGCTTTACCCTGAGCAGCAAGGATGGAAAGATTCGCGAATTCTGGATCGAACATGTCCAGTGCTGCCGCGCCATAAGCGCTTTTATGGGACGGGAGCTGCGGAGTCCGTGTATCCATAACCTCTGGATACCTGACGGCTCAAAGGATACTCCCTTCGACCGCTGGACACATCGGGCTCTTCTCAAAGAAGCGCTGGATAAGATTTATGAGAAGAAGTTCAGCCCCCAGGAGATGAAGGATTCAGTGGAGAGCAAGCTCTTCGGCATCGGCAGCGAGTCCTACGTTGTCGGCTCCCATGAGTTTTACATGGGATATGCCGTTTCAAAAAACATCATGCTCTGCCTTGACCTCGGACACTTTCATCCGACAGAGTCTGTCGCAGATAAGATTTCAGCCATTCTACAGTTTTCTTCAGAGCTGCTTCTCCATATCAGCCGCGGCGTCAGATGGGACAGTGACCATGTTGTCATCCTCAACGATGAGCTGCGGGCTCTCTGTGAAGAAATTGTCCGGAGCGGTGCTCTGGGGCGCGTGCATTTCGCGCTTGATTTCTTTGATGCCAGCCTGAACCGTGTCGGCGCTTGGATCATCGGCGCTCGAGCTGTTTTAAAGGGAATTCTGCTGGCTCTCTTGGAGCCAAAGCAGAAGCTTAAGGAATCCGAAGAGAAAGCCGATTTCTTTTCCCGCCTGGCGCTGATGGAAGAAACAAAGACCATGCCTTTCGGAGCAGTCTGGGATTTCTTCTGTCTAAAAAATGATGTCCCTTCAGAAGAATCATGGATAGAGGAAATCAAGCGCTATGAAGCCGAAGTGACCTCCAAGCGCAAATGAAAGCCTCAGCGCCTCGTTTCTCGCGATGACTTGAGTCTATATTAATTCAGAGGAGGGCGATAATTATAAAATGAAAATTACAGCGGCCAAGGATTTAAAATGCGAGTATCTAAGAAATCCCCTAGGAATTGATAGACAAAAGCCGCGTTTTTCCTGGATCGTCGAGCACAAGAGCAGAGGACAGAGTCAAAAAGCCTATCAAATCATCGTCTCCTCGGATTTCGAGCTTGCGCTGAGGAAGATTGGAGACCAATGGGACAGCGGCAAGGTCAAATCAGAGCTGACATTTAATGTGGCTTATTCAGGAAAGCCTCTCAAAAGCTCCCGACAATACTTCTGGCGCGTCAGATGGTGGGATAAGGATGGGAATCTAAGCCCTTTCAGCGAGACAGCCCATTTCCAGACGGGCCTTTTCCAGAAGAATGACTGGAAGGCAAAATGGATCAGCAAGAAAGATTGCAAGAAATTCAGCTCCAAAGGTTCAGTTCTTCAAGGAAAATACATGGGCCAATACATCCTTTGCCAGACCCTCTATTTGCGAAAAGAGTTCGATATTAAACAAGAAGTGCAAAGAGCCATGGCTTATATCTGCGGCCTCGGCTTTTACGAGATGCGCCTTGACGGCCATAAAGTCGGGGACCATGTCCTTGACCCGGCGCAGACAGACTACAGGAAAATTGCTCTTTATTCCACCTACGATATAACCAGCCAACTCAAGAAGAGAAATGCTGTTGGAGTTCTTTTGGGAAACGGGAGGCATATAAAAAATTATGGCTATGGCCATCCAAGATTAATCCTTCAGATAATCATCGACTACAAGAACGGCGACAAAGAGACAATCATCTCTGATGGGACATGGAGAGTCTCCTACGGCCCGCTGCTCAAAGATGGCCTTTATTTTGGGGAGAAGTATGATGCCAGACTCGAACAGAGAGGATGGGATGAGCCAGGCTTTGATGACGCCAAGTGGGATAAAGCGTCTGTCGTCCAGGGCCCTGAGCTTTTTTCTCAAATGGTTCAGCCCATCCGCGTGACAAAAAAGCTCAGGGCCAAGAGATTGTACAGCCCGAGCCCGGGCATTTATATCTACGACTTTGGACAGAATTTTGCCGGATGGTCAAGGCTCTCTGTGCGCGGGCCGCGCGGGACAGAGGTGAGTTTAAGGCATGCCGAGCTTGTCCATGAGGACGGGACGCTGAATACAGCCCCAAACCAGAATGCCGAGGCAACCGATGTCTACATCCTGAAGGGCGATGGCCTAGAGGTTTATGAGCCGAGGTTCACCTACCATGGCTTCCGTTATGTCGAGGTCTCTGGTTTTCCTGGAGTTCCGAACCTAAATAATGTCGAAGGCTGCGTTGTCCATACTGATGTCGAAAATGTTGGCGATTTCTTCTGCTCCAACGAGCTGCTCAACAGGATTCACCACAATATCATCTGGGGACAGCTCTCAAACATGATGAGCATTCCCACCGACTGTCCCCAAAGAGACGAAAGATACGGCTGGCTTGGCGATGCTCATCTTTCGGCAGAAGAAGCTGCTTTCAACTTTGACATGGCTGCCTTCTACACAAAATTTCTGAAAGATATCCAGCTCGCCCAAAAGGATGACGGAAGCTTGCCCGACGCTGTGCCTCTCTACCTGGGCCGGCTGTATCCGGCAGACCCGGCCTGGGGAAGCGCCTATATAACTCTCGCCTGGCTCGTGCACAGCTATTATGGAGACAGAACGATTCTGGAGGAGCATTATTCTTCATTGAAAAAATATATTGAATTCTTAAGGGCAAATTCCGAAGGAAACATCCTGAAGAAGCTGGGAAAATATGGCGACTGGTGTCCTCCGGGAAGCGTTATCCCCAAGAGAACTCCGGTCGAGCTGACCTCGAGCTGGTATTACTGCCATGATGTGAATTTGCTGGCGAGGATTGCCAGGCTTCTTGGAAAAAAAGATGATGCCAGGCGTTGCTCAAAGCTCGCTGAGGGAACCAAAGAGGCATTCAATAAAAACTATCTGGAGGATGACCAGTACAAGGCTCAGCGAATGAGCCCGGCCGAGAGAAGCCCGAGTCAAACCTCAAATGTCCTTCCTCTTTACCTTGATATGGTTCCTAGGGAAAAGAAAGGAAAAGTCCTGCAAAGCCTTCTCCAGAGCATTATCCAGGAACAGGATTATCATCTTGACACAGGAATCCTCGGGACAAGATACATTC
>CAZJXZ010000212.1:0-4681 GCA_964549955.1 uncultured Eubacteriales bacterium | reverse complement strand
TATTCCTGAAGGAAGCCGTTGGAATTTGCCAGGACAGCCTTGACCTCTCTTGTCTCAAAGCTTGCTCCATGGGAATTGGTGATTCTTTTATCAGAGAGTCCGATTTTTTCTGTCTCAATGGCCAGGGCAATTTTCTTATCTGTGCTGAGCTCTGCCATCTGAGGGTCATAGAGCTTCAGGGAGAGGATATCGATTTGGCTCTGAGAGAGAGATGGAAGCCCTGAATATTCGTCGTAATTGGCAAGATTGGCTCGCTCTATGGCACTTTTCACCAGCTTCTGGAGCGTTTCAAAGGAAAGGTCTGATGAGGAGGCATATGCCGTCTTTTTGTCCTTGATGACCTTTAAGCCCAAAGACCTCGAGTCAGCCTCGACTAAGCTTTCAATCTCTCCGAGCCTCACGTCCACGCTGAATTCGTAGCCGTCGACCACAGTGATTTCCACCTCGTCTGCGCCTTCGGTTTTAGCGAAAGTCACAAGCCTTTCCGCCAGCTCCTTAAGCTCAGGCTTTTTTTCCTTCTCTTTCATTTCTGCCCTCCGACTGTCATCCTGGCGATTTTAAGGGTGGGGCAGCCGTCAGACACTGGTACAGACTGGCCTTCCTTAGCGCATGTCCCTGTTGGAAGGCCGAACTCGAGGTCGGAGCCCACCATTTCAATGTTTTTCAGGATATCGATATTGGTTCCGATCAATGTGGCCTGTTTGACAGGAGCTGTGAGCTTGCCGTTTTCGATGAGATAGCCTGAGCTGACAGAGAAGGTAAACTTTCCTGAGTCCTCCACCTGGCCGCCAAGGAATTTGCTGGCGTAAAATCCTTTTTTCACTGATTTGATGATTTCTTCCGGGTCATAATCTCCTTTTTCGATGTAGGTGTTGCTCATTCGGGGAAGGGGTATGCAGGTGAAATCCTCTCTCCGTCCGTGTCCTGTGAGCTGGCTTCTCATCAGTTTAGCTGAAAGCCTGTCCTGGAGCATCCCGGTCATTTTCCCTTTGCTGATAAGAACTGTCTTCCTGGGCGCAGTGCCCTCGTCATCGATGTTATAGGAGCCGCGGGCATGGGGAATGGTCGGGTCATCGTAGATTGTCAGCTTGCTGGATGCAACTTTTCTTCCCATTTTGTTCCAGAAAATCGAAGTCTTCTTCCGGTTGAAATCTGCTTCAAGGAGATGGCCGACCGCTTCATGGACAAGAACACCGCTGTGTCCAGGCGCAAGAACAACAGGCATCTCTCCGGCTGGCGCTGCCTTGGCCTGGAGAAGATTCAAGGCTTCTTGGGCAGCGTCTCGACCAATCTTTTCTGGAGTAAGCTCGCTGGAAAAATATTCAAGCCCGACTCTGCCGCCCCCGCCAGAGAAGCCGGCTTCTCTCTTTCCTTCTTTCTCAGCAACGGCCAGGCAGACGAGCTTGACCAGCGGACGGGCATCAGATACAGACAGCCCTTCTGAATTGACCACGGTTATGAACTGAACCTGGTCCTGGAATGAGACCTTGACTTTTTCGATTTTTTGGTCGAAGTTCTTTGCGGCATAATAGGCCTCTTTGACCAGGGAGATTTTTCTTTCCAGGGATTCTCTGTGAGCAGGCTCGAGCACTGGATATAGATTGTGTTGGAGCTGAGCTTGGCTCAAGAAAGAAGCGTTTCTTTGAGCTTTTCCAGATGCGATCGAGGCTGCAACCAGGGCAGCTTTCTTGATTTTTTCCGTGGAAAGGTCGTTGGCGTAGCCATATCCTGTTTTTTCGCCTGCTATGACTCTTATCCCCAGTCCGAGGCTTATGCTTTCTGCTGTCTCTTTGATGATCTCCTCTTCCATGTTGATGAGGTTGTAGGTTCTGTACTCGAGAAATATTTCCGAGAAATCGCCGCCCCTGGATAGCGCAATATTGAGAATGTTCTTAAGGTCAGCCCTGGAGAGCTGGAAATGGTTTTCAAAAGGAATAAGCTCAGGATTTTTCATTTTTTTCTTTTGATTTTTTATTTTAATCGATGCCCAGCCTAAAGGCAATCTATCTGAAAAAAAAGGGTTTATTGACTGGAGAAGGGCAAAACTCTATAATCTTTAAAAATGAGAGACGCCGAGGTCGATTCCATCATCGAAGCTGCTTTAAAGGAAGACATGCCTCAGGGAGATATCACTTCAGAAAGCGTCATTCCTCCAGATTCAAGCTCTAAGGCAATAATTTTGGCCAAACAGCAAGGAGTGCTGGCTGGAATTGAGGTGGCGAAGCGCGTCTTCCAGAAAATAGACCAGAAAGTTCGATTTAAGAAAATTATGGAAGACGGCCGGGCATTTAAAAAAGGCGAAAGACTGGCCGTGCTTGAGGGCTCTTCGATTTCTATCCTCAAGGGAGAGAGGACAGCACTGAATTTTCTGCAGAGGATGTCCGGGATTGCCACTGCCACCAGGGAGTTCGTCCGTGCTGCGCAGGGAACAAAGACAAAGATTCTAGACACTCGGAAGACAACTCCAGGCCTGCGGGCACTGGAAAAATATGCGGTGAGGATGGGCGGAGGCTTGAATCATCGCTTCAGTCTTTCAGAGATGGTTTTAATCAAGGATAATCATCTAAGGATTGTCGGCAGCATCTCAGAAGCAGTTAAAAGAGCCAAGCAAAGAGTGAAGCCTGGAGTGAAGGTTGAAGTGGAAGCGACAAGCCTGGAGGAAGCGAAAGAGGCTGTCCAGAGCGGAGCAGATATAGTCATGCTCGATAACATGCCCACAGAGAAGATAAAGAAAGTCATCAGATGGGTAAAGGGCAGGGTTCTGCTTGAAGTCTCAGGAAAAGTGACCCTGGCCAAAGCCAAAGAGGTCGCTTCTTTAGGAGTTGATTTTATTTCTGTGGGAAGCCTGACCCACTCTTATAATTCAGTGGATATCAGTATCGAATTTTTGGGATGAGTGATGATGTCTGAAGAAAAAAGCTTATTAACCGACGTTCTGGTCATCGGTTGTGGAATTGCCGGAGCCGCTGCCGCCATGCAGGCGGCAAAGAGCGGATTAAAAGTGATAGTCATCACCAAGAACGCAAGGCCCGAGGAATCAAACACCTATTACGCTCAGGGAGGGATTGTCTCCCTCGGCTATGATGACCATCCAGAGCTCTTGAAGGAAGATATCATGGAAAGCGGCGACGGCATCAATGACCCGGCTGCAGTCGAGCTTCTGTCCGAGGAGGCGAAGAAAGATGTTGACGAAATCTTGATCAAGGAGCTCAAGATTCCTTTTACCAGAAGCTCTCCGGATTCTCTGGATTATGCCCAGGAGGCTGGACATTCAAGAAGGCGGATTCTTCATGTCCAGGACACGACTGGAAAGACGATAGAAGAAAGATTCATCGAAAGATTGAAGGCTGAGCCAAATGTCACAATTCTGACAGACCATCGGGCCGTGGATTTACTGACAATTCCCCATCATTCCAAGAATCCTGTCTTCTATTATAAAGAGCCGCAGTGCATAGGGGCTTATGTCCTCGATAACCAAACCAATCTGGTCAAGAGAATTTTTGCTCCTTACATCATTATGGCCACTGGCGGCTGCGGCGCTGTCTATCTCTACACTTCAAACCCAAGGGGTGCGATTGGAGACGGCTATGCCATGGCTTATCGAGCTGGAGCTAGGATTGTCAACATGGAGTACATCCAGTTTCATCCAACCTCTCTTTTCCATCGGGATGCTGAAGGCTTCTTGATTTCAGAGACAGTGAGAGGCGAAGGCGCCCGCTTGAAGACTAAGGATGGACGGACCTTCATGGAGAATTACAACAAGAAGAAGGAATTAGCGCCGAGAGATGAGGTGACCCGGGCCATCTATGAGGAGATGACAAACAGCAACTCTGCCTATGTCCTCCTCGACCTTGTCTCCTATGCCAGATTTGATATCAAGAAAAGATTTCCTAACATCTACAAGACATGCCTGAGATACGGAATCGATATCGCCAAGGAGCCAATTCCTGTCGTCCCTGCTGCCCATTATAGCTGCGGCGGAGTCCTGGTCGATGAATGGGGGAGGAGCTCTCTCAATAACCTTTATGCTGTGGGCGAAGTTTCCTGCACAGGTGTCCATGGCGCAAACCGCCTAGCTTCAATTTCTCTTTTAGAAGGTTTGGTCTGGGGAACAAGGGCAGGAAAGCATATTGCCGATCATTTTGACCCGATACTCCCTTATGACTCCTTGGAGATTCATGAATGGTATTACCCTGAAAAGGAGGAGGAGGTTGACCCGGCGTTGATCAACCAGGATTGGATCTCCATCAGGTCAACGATGTGGAACTATGCCGGGATTATCCGTACCAAAAAGAGGTTGGAGAGGGCTAAGGCTGACCTGGATTATCTCCATCATCGAATCATGAAGTTCTACAAAGAGGCCAGGATGGATGCCAAGGTGGTCGAGTTGAAACATGGAATCCAGGTGGCCCTATTGATCACTTATGCCGCTTTGAGCAATCCTGTGAGCCGCGGCGCTCATTATCTAAAAGAATAAATTCATTTATCGAAGTGCGCTTCAAGTAGCGATCAATTTGGAATAGAGCCTACAGTTACTCCATTCTCGACGAATGTGATTGATGAATACTCAATGATTGGAATGGAAAAAATTAA
Organism: uncultured Eubacteriales bacterium; assembly: GCA_964549955.1. GTDB lineage: Bacteria > Acidobacteriota > Aminicenantia > Aminicenantales > Aminicenantaceae > CAZGMN01. Next base: position 88 of record CAZJXZ010000212.1, on the reverse strand, counting down.
AGGAATTACTGCTGTCCAGCTCATATTATCGGCGACGATCTTTGCCGAGTATTTTACGTAAATAACATTTTCTTTTAAAGTTACCTTG
>CAZJXZ010000211.1:0-4697 GCA_964549955.1 uncultured Eubacteriales bacterium | reverse complement strand
AGCTTTATCAGCCTTTGCCTTGCTAACTTTTATCACTGGAAAAAGATGAAGTCAAATTTTGAGGAGGGAGCCGCGGATTTAATTATCTTTAGAAAAAATTTATAATGGTCAATCTTGAATTTATTCAATTTCTTTAATATTTTTGCTCTTGAGAGAGAAGAACGCCAGTGAACACAGCCTTGAACCCTTTTAAAACGGAGGGGCCATGCCCGAGCAAACAAATGACGCCAAAAAATCGCTTTTGAGAATCGTGCCTGTTTTTCTTCTTGCCCTTCTTTCCTTTTCTCTCTACTCCCTCCACGGCCAAGAGCGAGCAGAAAAGCCTGCTTACCAGGAGACTGCCGGGAAAATTCTGGAGAAAGGATTGAGGGAAGAGCAAGCCTTTGTGCTGCTTGAAAAATTGACGAATATCGGACCCCGTCTCACAGGCTCAACTCAAGCTGCTGCGGCAGTCGAGCTCATGCGCCAGGAGATGCAGGCCTTGGGACTGGACGAAATCCATCTTGAGCCGATAAGAGTGGAAAGATGGGTGCGCGGGGAGCCGGAAGAAGCAAAAATCACCTCTACTCTTGCCGGCATTATTCCGCTTTCTATCTCTGCTCTTGGAGGAAGCATCCCCACTCCAAAAGAAGGAATTGCGGCTCAAGTTTTAGAAGTCAAATCCTTCGAGGAGTTAAAGAGGCTGAGAGAAAAGGCAAGAGGAAAAATTGTTTTTTTCAACCGAGCTATGGACCGGAGTTTCATCGACAGCTTTCATGCCTATGGCCAAGCAGCAGAGCAGAGAGTGAGCGGCGCAGTCCAAGCAGCAAGGGCAGGGGCTGTGGCTGCGCTGGTTCGATCCTTGACCTTGAGAGAGGACGATTTCCCCCACACCGGTCTGATGAATTATGAGCCAATTTTTCGCCGGATTCCGGCAGCCAGTATCAGCACAAAAGGAGCCAACCTGCTCAGCGACCTCCTGAAAAAAGACCCGAACCTGAAAATTGACCTGAAGCTCAGCTGCCGCCAGCTTCCTCCAGTGGGATCTCATAACGTTGTCGGTCAGATTTCAGGCAGCGAAAAGCCGAATGAAATCATCCTTATGTGCGGACACCTGGACAGCTGGGACCTGGGCAGCGGCGCCCATGACGATGGGGCAGGCTGCGCCCAGGCAGTCGAAGCGCTGAGGCTCCTCAAGGAGCTGGGAGTGAAGCCAAAGCGGACCATCAGGGCCGTGATGTTCATGAACGAAGAGTTTGGCGGCAGCGGAGGAAGAGATTATGCCAGCTCCAAGGACAGGAAGAAAGAAATTCATCTGGCTGCCATCGAATCAGACCGCGGCGGGTTTTTGCCTTTTGGATTTGGTGTTGGCGGAGGGCAACAGGCTTTGAAAAGCCTTCAGCGATGGGAATATTTGTTCAAGCCCTTGGGAATGTTCTGGATCAGAGAGGGAGGCGGCGGAGTCGATATTTCTCCTCTTGCCAAAAAAGGAGCAGTCCTCATCGGCCTTGTTCCGGAATCCCACAAATACTTCGACTTTCACCATTCGGCCAAAGATGTCTTGAGTGCTGTCCATCCAAGGGAGCTTGAGCTCGGAGCCATAGCCATGGCCATCTTCGCCTATGTCATCGCCCAGGAAGGGATTTAATCGGTGAAAAGGGAACTGTCCCCTTTTTTGAGGAATTTAGGCTGCTATCCTGATTTGACTTTTCCTTGATTCATAGATAAATAGAAAGAAAAAATGGGTCGGCTAAGAGTTGGCGCCGTAAAAAAAGAAATCACTCCTCCTCCGGGCACAGACTTATTCGGATACATCAGGAGATTTGGAAGCTCTGAAGGAGTCCATGACCCTCTCTGGGCAAACTTACTGTCGCTCGAGGACGGCAAGGATCAAGTTCTACTCATCTCTCTCGATATCCTGGCTGTGGATGAAATTTTTTCCTCAAGAGTCAGGGAAGCCATCTCCAAGGAGCTGAAGATAGAGAAAAAGAACATCCTTGTCGCTGCTATCCACACTCATTCAGCGCCAGGAATTCATCTCTTCAGAAACGTGGGCGAGAGGAACAAGGATTGGGAAGAGAATCTGTTTCAAATATTGATAAAGGGAGCTTCTGAATCTATGCAGAAAATGAGAAAGGGCTCGTCAGGCACAGGCCTGGGCTTTGCTCTCGCCGGAAAAAACAGGCGGAAGGAAAGGGGGCCGGTTGATCCCTTTTTTCCTTTGACTTGCTTTCGAGACGAGAATAACACGCACCTGGCCTTGATTGCCACTCATGGCTGCCATCCTGTCGTCCTCGATGAAAAAAACCTTCTCATCTCAGCTGATTATGTGGGCTATTTTCGCCATCATTTGAACAAACTTCTTTCGACTGACGCTGTCATCCTCTTCTTTTGCGGGCCAAGCGGAGATGTCGACCCTGTAGAAAGAGGAGACTTCTCTATGGCTGATAGACTAGGAAAGATATTGGCTGTCGAAGCTTCTAAAGTGATAGAAAAGATAAATTTTCAAACAAACATTGAGATAAAGGCCGCAGAGGCATCTTTGAAAATCCCCTATGGTTTGATTCCCGACGCAAAGGCAGCAGAAAAAATTTACGAGGAGAGCTTGAATTGTTACCAAGAAGCGCTGAAAAAAGGAGAAAGCGAGGAAATAAAAATTCAGAAAGCCTTTCTTCTCTGGGCAGAAGAGATAAGGGCAAGAGCGCTTGGAAATAAACTTCCTTCTGCGCTCGAGGCAAGGCTTCAGTGTCTCAAAATAGGAGAAGCAACGCTACTTGCCCACCCCTTCGAGCTCTTCTCCTCGGTTTCTTTATCGTTAAGAGTCAAAGGCAAAATAGAAAGCTTATCCCTGGTGGGCTATGCCAACGGATATCAAGGCTATTTGCCCGATGAGAATTCTTACAGAGAAGGAAGCTATGAAGTCGATGAGGCCTTCAAGTATTGCGGACTTCTACCTCTCTCTATTCAGGCCGAAAAAATCTTTACAAAAAAAGCTTTATCTTTAATAAAAAAAATAAATAGCGGGGATAAAAAATAAGCCTATGGCGCCTGTTGACTGGATAATCATCGCCGCTTATTGCCTTCTCATGCTTTTCCTCGGCTTCTACTTCACGCCCAAGGCGAGCCAAAACATGGAAAGCTATTTCATCGCCGGAAGAAAGCTTCCCTGGTGGATTCTTGGCTTTTCAGCAGCCGCTACCTACACCGACGCCGGAGCAGCGCCGGCATTCACCATGCTTGTTTTTCGCAATGGTCTGATCGGCAACTGGTGGTGGTGGATAACCTTTGCCGTCTGGATGCCTCTGGTGGCGGTCATCTGGTCCAAATTCTGGCGTCGCCTCCGTATTGTCACCACGGCTGAGTTTATGGAATTGCGCTACGGAGGCAAGGAAGCCCGTATCTTCAGAGGAATCTATGCCGTTTACATGAGCCTCGGTTGGGCTATTCTTCTCAACGGATATGTCATCGGCTGGTTTTTGAGGGCCATGGACCCGATCTTCAAATGGTCAGATCTTCAGCTCATACTTTTTGCCGTAGGCCTGGTCTTGGTCTACTGTGTTCTTTCCGGACTTTTCGGCGTTGTCTACACGGATGTCGTCCAGTTGCTCATTTTCTTCGCTGCCAATGTCATTCTTGTCCCTGTCGTCTTGCATAAAGTTGGAGGCTTGAGCACAGTATTCAATCTGGTTGTCAGCCAGAGGGGAGAGGATTTTTTCCATCCCCTTCCTCCTTTTGGCGAAATCGCCGGGATGACTCTTTTCTTCCTGATCATCCAGGGGCTGTTCTTCGCCTCCTCCCCTGCTGGCGGCGAAGGATATACGGCTCAAAGATTCATGGCTGCCAAGAATGAATTTCATGCCCAGACAGGACAGCTCTTCAATGCTCTCTTAACTTTAATCATAAGAGTCGCTCCCTTTTTATTTCTTGGCATAGTCGCAGCAGCCATCTTTCCCTTGGCTTCGACTGACCCGGACAGGGTCTGGGGAATTTTGGTGTCCCGTTTTTCCCTCCCTGGGCTGACCGGCCTTCTGGTCGCCGGCGAACTGGCGGCATTCATGTCAACTATCGATACTCACATCAACTGGGGAAGCTCGTATCTGGTCAACGACCTTTACCGCCTTTTCATCAAAAAGAAGGCTTCGGAAAAACACTATGTCTTCGTCGGCCGGCTCTCGACATTACTCACCGTCATTTTAAGCGTGTTTGTCGGCTATTTCCTTGTCAACCAGATGATGGCCTGGTTCTTGTTCATCAACTCGGTCATGGTCGCCTTCATCCTGCCCTTAAGCTGGCTGAGATTCTTCTGGTGGAGGCACAACATCTACGGAGAAGCCGCTGCGATCATCATCGGACTTCCCCTTTCCTACATCATCTGGTTCCCCTTGGGATTTTCCCAGACGCAGAAACATCCTTTCTGGCATGGATTCTTTATTCTCTTCGCTCTGGGATGGATAACAATAATTCTGGCCGATATGCTGACCAGACCGGAGAAAAAAGAAAAGCTCAAGGAATTCTATTTAAAATGCCGACCACCTGGTTTTTGGGGTCCGGTGAAAGCTGAAATCGAAGGCATGGAAAGAAAAGCGATCAGAGAAGAAAATCTTCGAGACATCTTCGACTGTTTCCTGGGAGCTCTGTTCTGTCTGAGCGCAGTCGGCGCCCTCTCGACTTTTTTCAGCAGAGAATGGCTTTTATTTCTCATCCTCATCCTCCTCAGT
>CAZJXZ010000210.1:0-4704 GCA_964549955.1 uncultured Eubacteriales bacterium | reverse complement strand
CTCCGCCTGAATTGGCCATAAAGACAGCAAGCAGCTGGCCGGAGAGGATGACTCCACCAAGGAAACCGCCCAAAGCTTCGACCTGCAAGGTAAGACCGATGATAAGAGGTGTGAGCACTGCAAAAAGGGCCAGGCCAATGAGCTCTTTCTGGGCAGCCACGGTGCAGATGTGAACAGCGTGCCGGTAGTCAGGCTGGACTCGGCCTTCCATCAGGCCCGGTATCTTAAACTGGCGGCGGACCTCATTGACAATCAGCGACGCAGCTCGAGAAACAGCGTGGATCGATAGAGACGAGAAAAGCCAAGGCACTGCTCCGCCGATCAGCAGCCCGATGAAGACGCGGGGGTCTGAAATTCTGATGCCGATCTCCAGCAACCTCTTGCCTGCTTCTAGGCCCTGCAGAGCCTGAACCTTGCTGACATCAGTCAGGTATGACCCAAAGAGAGAGACTGCGGCGATGACAGCCGAGCCAATAGCCACTCCCTTGGTGATGGCTTTTGTCGTATTGCCCACAGCGTCAAGGTCAGCCATGATTTGGCGGGCCTTCTTGTCCATCTTGGCCATCTCGCCGATGCCATTGGCATTGTCAGAAATCGGGCCGAAGGAGTCCATGGCCACATTGTTACCAGTCAAAGTCAGCATGCCTATCCCTGTCATAGCCACGCCATAAAGGATATAAGACACAGGCTGACCCCAGTAGATCAGCAAAGCTGAGAGAATAGTCCCGGCAATGACCAGGATGGCCCAGACTGTGGATTCAAAGCCAACTCCAAGCCCTGAGAGGATGAGCGTTCCTGTCCCTGTGGTCGATGACCTTGCAATCTCCTTGACTGGCACATGGTGGGTATCGGTGAAATACTTTGTCAATTCGTCGATGACAATCGCCAGGACAATGCCCGCGCCAACAGATAGAAACGCGCGCCATTCATGCATGTAAAAATGGGCAAGGAAGGCAAAGGAAACAACGCAGAGGATGGCTGAAGTGTAAAATCCCCGGTTGATGGAAGCCATAGCGTTTCCTCTCTCCTCCTCTTTTTTTCCGCGCACCTGGTATGTCCCGACGATGGATGAGAAAACGCCTATCCCTCGGACAAGGAGGGGAAAGATAATCCATTTGATCTCTCCAGTGAGCTGCACCAGGCTCAAGCCAAGAATCAACCCTGAAACGATGGTCACTTCATAACTCTCAAAGATATCAGCCGCCATTCCTGCACAATCTCCAACATTGTCGCCGACCTGATCGGCTATGACGGCAGCATTCCGAGGGTCATCCTCAGGAATGCCGGCCTCAACCTTTCCCACAAGGTCTGCGCCGACATCGGCCGCCTTAGTGTAGATTCCGCCGCCAACCCTCATGAACATCGCCAGAAGCGTTCCGCCGAATCCAAAGCCGAGGAGAGCATCAGGAGCAGCTTTCTGGAAAATAAGAAAAATCACAGTTCCGCCCAAAAGCCCCAAGCCATCGGTGAGCATTCCGGTGATTGTGCCGGCGCGATAGGCAATCTTGAGCGCCTTATCGAAGCTGGTCCGGGCTGCCGAGGCCACACGAACATTGCCCTGAACCGCCATCCTCATCCCGAATTGGCCAACCATCAAGGAAAAAAGGGCCCCCATCACAAAGGCTGCGGTTCTTCCAAGCCCGATGATCATTCGAATCGAAGCCGCACTTATGCCGGGGAATCGTTCCAGAGCTTCTGCTGACGCCGGAACAATATAGACGCTGAAAAAGAGGGCAACGGTCAAGATGATAATCAAAGGAAGAATTGTCCGCAGCTGGCGGCTCAAATAGGCATTTGCACCTTGCCGAATGGCATTCCAGACCTCTTGCATTTTCTCTGTTCCCTTGTCCTTGGACATGACTTGCCGCCTCAAAAAAAGAGCATAGCCGAGGCCAAGCAGGGCAATGACCAGGACTGCCCAAAGAGCAAATCTCTCAAAAAGAGTGGCTTGGATCATGGCGAAATCTCCTTATCTCTTGTGCAAAAGCCGTCTTCTATTTAAATATCAGACTTTCTTCAAAAAAATCTAACTTTTTTAAAGCAATATAATTACCATTCTTCGTAAAATTAATCAATCAGTTCTCTCGAACTGGATCCCAGCCTAGTTCTCCATTGACACTCTGCCGTCTTCATTCTATACTACCCGCATCAAAAAAAGGTTTATCTGATTTAAATAGGTTCACAAGATGAAAGTAACAAACCTCTTGGACCTGGGCCGGCGACGCTATCCCCGTCTAAAAACACCTGTTTTTTACCGACCATCCAGCACTTTTGGAATAAGCCACCAAGCCTCCAATCTTAGCCTTGGAGGAGTGCGTATCTACAGCAACAAGCCCTTAAAAGAGAATGAATTACTTGATATCGAACTCGCTCTTCCTGATGGAAAGGCCATTTCCGCTACAACACGAGTGGTCTGGATAAAAGCCCTGCCTCCGGGTTCAACTGCCCTCTATGACGTGGGCCTTGAGTTTATCCACATCAGCCCTGAAGCTCTTCAAGAACTCAAATCTTATTTGGAGAGAGTCTCCTCTCAAGACTAAAGCCTCCCTTAGAATTCCATAATAGACTAGCATTATTCCCTCATCTCTCTTATTTATCCATTAATTTCCAAGGTTTTGGGAAATGGCTGAAGCGACCGTTGAGGATTTAGCCTTCGGAGTTCGCTCTTCGAGGGAACCCGACAAAGTCGGGCGGCGAGGATGTCTGAGCGAAGCGAGTTCCGCAGCCGCCGAGAAGAGCGAACGGAGAATGGCGTTAAAAATCCGAATGGGAGCGAAGCTATTTCCCAAAACCCTCTATTCTTCCTCCCTGCTGCTTCTCCAAGCTCTGTATCTGCGAAGATAATCATCAACAACCTTTTTGGCGTCAAGCAGAAGATAGCTGGCATAATTGCTTATGTGCCCTTTAAGGTAAACCTCGGGCGGCAGGGAATCGAACTTCTCAAGCTCAATGTTCTGAAGGAGCTCCATTCGGATTTTTGTATCGAGTGCCACATCAAACAATGCTATTCCCATCTTCTCCCTTATTTGCCTCAACCTTTGCCCGCTGTAGGCGGCGGTATCTTCTTTTCTCTTCTGGATATCTTCAGAGGTCAAAGGTTTTTCCGGCCGGAGCATTCGATCTTGCTCACTCTTCAAAAGGCCCAACAAGTTTTTATAGGCTTCTTCGATCTGCTTCAGTATTTCTTCTCTTTGCTTTTGAGGAAACTCATCGGCGATGGGAGAGAGCATCTCAGAGTCAGCTGAATACAATTTCTTGAGACGCGCGTAAGCATTCCTAACCTCTAGTAGAGATGCATCAGGCCCGAGCTCAAGGACATCGAAATACTTTTTGTATTCCTCTCTGGACATATCAGCTCCTCAGCAGCTTAATTTCTTTTCCTTGCAGAATATTTTCTGTTAAGACTTCTATTTCTCTTCCGCAACGAGTGGTGGCATAGTTGAACATGAAAGGCTCTCTTCGACGCACAGCTCTCCAGATCGTATCATCATACTCAATATAGCCAACAAATTGGGCATTAAGCCCTAGGTATTTCAAGAAAATGCTCTTGATCGAAGCTCCGATTAACACATCCTGAGTGCTCCTGACTTTGTTCAAAATGAGATTGATCTTGAACTCGGCGAGCTCTTTATCAAGAATGTCCCCAATGTAGGAAAAGCTGCTTTTCAGACAATCAATTAGCTGTCTCAAGTTTTCAATCTTGTACTTCTCCCTCTTCTCCCACATGTGCTCGACAATTTCTTTAAAACCATAGTCTCGCAGCAACATTTTCAACTTCCTGAAAAGAGCGTTCTTTATAAAATGGTATAAGTTCTCGACGGCAATGATCTCCGGCTCCAAAACAACAATCATCTTGTCAGCGATGAGAAAAGTATCAATAGTATTGTTATGACTTCCGCTCCCTAAATCGATGAGGACATATTGCTTATTGAATTTCATGATGTGCCTGAACAATTTGAGCTTTTGGGTGAACCTGATGCTGTCGGAAGCAAGGGAATGGATGTCTCCGCTGATCAAATACATATTCTCCCCATCAATCTTCAAGGCCAGCTTGCTGAGAGGAGTTCCATTCTCAAAAAAATCGGTTAAGGATTTTTTAGGCCTGTTGATTCCCAGGAAGGAATGAAGGTTTGCGCCGCCGATATCGACATCGACCAAAACAACATTCTTCCCCTTCGATGCGAGATAGCTTCCGATGCTGCTGACTATAAAGCTCTTCCCTGTCCCTCCTTTGCCGCCGCCGATTGCCCAGATCTTGCCTTCCTGTTCTTTGTCGGATGCTTCCATAGCCATTGTTATTTTACTAAACAATATAATAAATCTAAGTTTTACGTCAACCATCAATCCCGATAAGCAAGCATTCTTATACTATTAAAGATGAAGCATGAATCAGACTTTGTATTTTGAAAACATGCAACCTATATTGAACCTATATCTCTGCTCTGCGAAGGCCAGTGGGTGAAAAAACCGTTTGAATGGCTCAAGCAGAATGGTTCGAACGGCCTTCTCACCATTCTGCTTTCGCCAGAAGAGTCTGCAAAAGCTTCGTGCTTTTTCACCCACTGACCTGAGCAATTCATTTGCTATTCTTTCCCATTTCAGTTATAATTCGTCGCTCTTAACTCTCAGGGAGTTTCATTGAGGCAACGAGATGAAGGTCAACGTCTGGAATACCATCCTCCAGCTCAGCAAAGAAAGAGGAGT
>CAZJXZ010000209.1:0-4708 GCA_964549955.1 uncultured Eubacteriales bacterium | reverse complement strand
GCCTCGCAACGACTTCGTCGGATTGCCACGCTCCCTTCGGTCGCTCGCAATGACAGTATAAAGATATTTATTGCGTTTGTATTAGTAACAAACCTTGCCTTCCTCCCCTTGGAAGGAGAATCATTCCAAGAACAATAGGAGATGGATCATTTACTTGACGACTTTATCTCTCATTTTTACTATTGGTGCTCACCTTGCAGTAGATATTAAATTCGATATGATACCGCTGGGGGGATGCATTAATCTTTGATCATCTTCAGACAATTCGCGGAGCGTCCAGCTCCGCCAGCGTTCTGCAGAAGAAGCGATCCTCTAGGTACTTCGGCTCGTAACATCGCACATCGTAGTGCACCCAGGTGGGTGCGATATCTGGCGGCTCCAGTGCCTTGCGATTGGCTGCAGACCAGCCAATTTGCGCGCTCGCGAGCTCGACCAGCTTGCCGCGGATTGAATTGCAGCGCAGCATATCATCACGATGATCTTCCCCAGGCTGACCTGGGACATCTAGGTCGATCGCTTTTCCATGATGGTTGGTACTCGACCGTCCCTTTATCTTGTTTTGCTCCTGGCAACGATAACCGGAGGTGATGACGAACTTGTATTCCGGCATGCAGAACATCGCCGCGCGCACCGCCCATAAGAGCATCCGGTGCACACCGGGGTACTCGTAGAGGTGATATGCCTCGACAGCCGGCTTCCCAGGTTGATATTCACCTTTAGATCGGCCCTGCCCAAAGCCGCCACATATTTTGCACGGGCATTCTAGAGCGCCGAAGTCGATCGGGAACCGATCACCGAACTCTTGGATTGCGAAAAGTGTTCCTCGATCCGCGACTCCTGACGGCTCCGTCATCTTCATGTAGCGCCGCTGAAACTCTACAACCTGCAACTCAGTCCCCGGCCCGAAGTCGCCGTCCGGCACTGTGCCGCGAAAACCAGCTAAGCGGATCTGTAGCTCTTCGATGTCCTCACCAGTCATATTCCGCTGGACCACTCGCTCGCCGTATTTCACTATTTCACCTCGCTATTGACAATTAAACGACCATCCCGTGAACTCACACAGTGATCACTGGAGGCAGGCTCAGCGGGGCGCAAAACTCCCGATTGCACCAAAAGGAGTTGCTCAGCCACCTTGAAACCTATGTACATATGGACACTGGGGAAATAAGAATCTACTTTTTGCGGTAGTCTTTATTTTCTGCATTTAGCAAATTTTCCTCCTCGACTGACCTATGTGATTCTTATATCAAAGGGAAAAATTGATGTCAATACAAACCCTATTCGAGAAATTGACATAGAGTTTTTTGTGGTATATGCTTCGTACGCTGTGCAACCGAGATAATGAAAAAAAGAGCAGGGGAAATGACTGGCCAACAGGTGAAATTATCAGAATTTTTCCCCTGAAAAAGCTTAATAAAAAAATAAAAGGAGGGAATTATGGCAACAAATATGAAAAAAATAGTCATTAATGTTGTAGTTATCGCTGCAATCGCAATTCTCATCTTCTTTCTTGTCCAATCTATCACTGCCCATAGATGGGGTGCCAAATACGAGGCAGCAAACAAGAAATTCGGTGAGCTGCAGCAGGAATATGACAATTTCAAGGCAACAGCCGAAAAAGAAAAAGCACAGTTGAGAGCGGATCGGGATAAAGACAAACAAGAGAGAGAAGAATTGGATGCCAGTATTGCTAAGTTGGAGAATGAAAAAATTGACCTAGAGATAAGGCTTGCACGGGAAAAGAAAAAGACAGCGACTTTAAGCCCTGACGACCTGGCCAAAAAGCTCAACAAAAGAGTTCCGAACGAATACAGCCTTTTACAGACAAATGATTTTCGTCTCACCCGTGTCGGCGGCGAAAAGACTTTAAACTTATTCCTGGATGGAGAAAGCTATCTGGAAAAGTACAATAATCAGCTAAAAATCAGCCAGGCTGACGAGAAAAAGATCGGCTCCCTTGAAGAAAGCCTGGCCAAAGCCGAAAAAGAGACTAGTATCACCGAGGAAGAATTAAAAAAATGTGACGACTCCTTGAAAGCCTGTGTAGAGGCGAAAACCGCCCTGGAAAAATCTGTCAGGTCAAGAAAATGGAAGGCGCGCTTTCAGGGCGCTCTGGGAGGCTCGGCGTTGACCGTTGCACTCCTCAAGATTTTTGGCGCTATTTAAGTACATTTGTTTTCAGCGAAGCTGTTTAAATAATTGCATATAAGGGTGAATAATAGAACGCATTACTAATTTAGAGAAGCTTATTTTATCTCTCCTTTTGTTTTCATAAACATTCAATTTTTTCCATAAAACTCCGAAATAAAATAATATATCCTTTTATTTATCATCAACCTTTCAATTTTTAGTTGCTCAAGCGACTAATTCCTTTTGAAAAGGAAGGGAACTTCTGCAGAAGAAAACAGCGATTTATATGCTTCAGATATGGCTATTTTTTCGGCTGTGAATTATAATTTATCGCCGGTCTTTGATAAACGCCATTATTTTTCTCTAGCTGCCATAAAAAAATATATAAGAAGGAGGAGCTTATGAAAGTCGACATTTCAGCAACAAGAAACATTTTAAGGGAAAACCGCCTCGATCTTCTTAAGAGGCGTAATGTCGTTGCCACAGGAGTAGGTTACAAAATTTCCCAAGGTAAGAAAACCGGAGACCTCTCGATTATTTGCTCGGTGGCAAAGAAGATGGCTGTTAAAGAGCTCTCCAAGAAGCAGATTGTTCCCAAGACAATAGACAACATTCCCACCGACGTGATCGAGACGGGCATCATCCGCGCTTTTCCAGCCAGGACAGACAGATGGCGTCCTGCACCAGGAGGAGTCAGTATCGGACACCGGGATATCACTGCCGGAACTCTTGGCTGTCTGGTGAGGAAGCAAGGCCAGGTCTACATCCTCTCCAACAACCATGTCCTGGCGAACAGCAATAATGGCGCGATCGGCGACCCGATCTTGCAGCCCGGACCCTATGACGGCGGAAAGTGGCCCAATGACCGTATTGCTGACCTTTCTGAATTCGTCACGATTGTCTTTCAAGAATCCCAGCCGCCGGGTGAATGCGGTATCACTCGTTTTGTAGCTGGCTTGCTCAACATCGGTGCCAAAATTGTGGGCAGCAGATCGCGGCTTCGGTCCATAACCCTCCAGGCCGAGAACAATCTCGTCGATGCGGCCATTGCCCGCCCTGTTGACGACAGAGATGTCAGCCCGGAAATCCTGGAAATCGGAACAATCCAGGGAATAGCTGAGGGGAGCCTGGGCATGGCCGTCAAAAAGAGCGGGCGGACCACTGCCCTGACAACAGGCGAGATCATCCAGGTCGATGTGACTGTCGACGTCCAGTACGATACAGGCAAGATTGCCCGCTTCACTGACCAGCTTATGGGTGGTGCGATGAGCCAGGGTGGCGACAGCGGCTCGGCTGTTCTGGACAATCGCAACAACCTTGTCGGACTTCTTTTTGCCGGGAGCGATACGACGACCATCTTCAACCGCATCCAGAATGTCTTCTCTGCCCTGAATCTCAGTTTGTAAACGGCTGTGTTTTGTATCCGGAAGTTGTTGATAGAGACTGTCATGGCAAGCAAGGCACTGCCTCTGAATAATTTATAAAGAGATTTCTGCTCGTGCTTTCCCGTGCTCGGAATGACATGGAAATGCCGTCCTTCTCACTTCTATCAGTTTCGAGCTTCGTGTGAGGCCTTGATTTTTTGAGTCTGTTGGGGCCAAAATATATGACACAGGGAGATTGAGTGTTGTCTTCGATTCATGATGTTAAAAAGAAGAACGAAAAGCGGCTCTTGGCCATGAAGGGAGTCGTTTCTGTCGGGATTGGCCAGGACAAAGAAGGAAAGCCATTGATCGTTGTTGGCCTGGACAGTCCACAGGCGCAGACTGTCGTCAAGCTACCCAAAGAGCTGGAAGGATTCCCTGTCCGGGTGGAGGTCATCGGCCCTGTCAAGGCGTTGTAAAAGATCGGGGTTGTGTTACGCATCTCATATTCGGCGGAGTGCTGAAGCCTGTTCCGAGAAAGCATGAAATCTTCTCCGCTGCTCGCGATGACACAGTTATTTATGTTTGTGTTAGCGTCCCAAATAAGTGAAACAAATCAATGGAGAATTCATAACATTCATAAGGTAGATGCTCATCTGGCTCTTTTTCGCAGTTTTTCCAACGCATGGGGTGAACGCCTACAACAAGTACTCACCAAGTCAAAACCAATCAGATTGTCTTTTTCAGGGCCAGAATCGAGCCTTTCGCTGATGGTATAGAATATCAATTTATCTTTGGCGATGAGACATGGAGAGACAAGTCCGGGCAAAATGTTGCTGAGCATATCTATCCAAAGCGGAATCTCTTACTTTTAAGAATCGATTTTTAAAAACATCTAAATTAGAATAAAAAATAAGGAGGCTTGACCATGACCAAAAAAAAGCAAGAGGCAAAGGCTTTAATACTTTCTGGTGGCGGGGTGAAAGGGACTTTCCAGTACGGCGCAGTGGACCACATTTACAACCATGTTCTCGATGAAGGAGAGAGGTTTAAAATTGTCTGCGGCATTTCTGCTGGAGCGATGAATGCCTCTATTATCGCCCAGAATAAATTTCAACTGGGAAAAAATCTCTGGTTCGACCAGATCAAGAAAGGGGTGCCGGCGTTCAAATTTAAATATTCGCTTTGGACCTTGATTCTTTACGGCGTTCTGC
>CAZJXZ010000208.1:0-4731 GCA_964549955.1 uncultured Eubacteriales bacterium | reverse complement strand
GCCTGGGGAGACTCGAACTCCCGACACAGGGATTAGGAATCCCTTGCTCTATCCAAACTGAGCTACAGGCGCACTCTCTCCGCAAAAAAATTTATATAAATTTTAACAAAAACTCTGCTTCTAAGTCGACACTTTTTCAAAAAAGGGGACATTCCCCTTTTATGATTTACCACGGGACAATTCGATGAGTTTCTCTTTGACCAGGCAGTTCCTTTTGACCGGCTTGTCGTTTTTGATGGCGATATGCAGTGCCTTGTAAGAACCGACGATGACGCTCAATTTCTTCGCCCGGGTGAGCGCTGTGTAGAAGAGATTTCTCTGGAGCATGATGTAATGCTGAGTCAGAAGAGGCATGACCACGGCCTGGTACTCGCTGCCCTGAGCCTTGTGAACAGAGACCGCATAGGCCAAAGTGATGTCATCCATCTCATCCCTGTCATAGATAACCAGCTTTCCTTCAAAATCGACAAAGACTCTGTACGCCTGCCGATCGATGTGGGTGACCAGGCCGATATCGCCGTTGAAGACTTCTTTCTCATAATTGTTCCGGATCTGCATCACTTTATCATGAATCCGAATCTCACGATTTCCGAATTTAAGCCCTTCCTGGAACGGGTTGAGCTTTTTTTGCAGCTCTGTGTTCAGGTTATCCACTCCGGCAAGTCCTCTGTACATCGGGCTTATGACCTGAATCTGCGGAGAGAGGGGGTTGAGGTGAAACCTCTCTGGTATGCGGAAAGTGCAGAGAGTCATGATTGTCTTGAAAACCTTCTCTTCATCTTCTTGATGGATGAAATAAAAATCGGACTCCTTCGCTTCCCTGTCTGGATAGATCAAAGGCTCGCCGCGGTTGACGCGATGGGCATTGAGGACGATTAAGCTATCTTTTTCCTGGCGGAATATCTCGTCCAGCCTCACCACTTCGACTGTCCCTGATTCAATGATATCCTGAAGCAGATTCCCGGGTCCTACAGAAGGAAGCTGGTCCTTGTCGCCGACGAGGATGAGGCGCATCCAGAACGGAACAGCCCTTATCAGATGGTACATGAGCGGCAGGTCGACCATCGAAAACTCATCGATGATCAAGGCATCGGCAGCAAGGGGATGCCTCTCGTTGCGTCTGAAAGTTCCCAGCCTCGGGTTGTATTCCAACGTCCGATGAATCGTCTTGGCTTCTTTTCCCGTCGCTTCGCTCAGCCTTTTGGCTGCTCTTCCTGTCGGCGCTGCCAGCAACACGCCCTTCCCCCATTTCTCGAAGAGATCGACAACGGCTCTGACGATTGTCGTCTTTCCTGTTCCAGGGCCGCCGGTTATGACCAGAATTTTCTTGGTAAAGCATTCTTTTATGGCCTGCCTCTGCATCGTCGAAAAGCGAAGGCTCAATTCCTCCTCGACATGAGTAACGGCTTTGTCTAGATCAAAATCCGGGACGGCGATAGGCAAAGAGACAAGATTATGAATCGAGCTGACAATCTCCTCCTCCGCCTTGTGGAAAAAAGGAAGATAAACGCTTATCTCCGAATTGACCTTCTCGGCGACAACTAACTTATCTTTTTTGAGCTGGGCGATGGCCTCTTTGACTTTCTCCTCTTCGACTTCAAGCTCCTTCAGGCAGTTCTTCTCTAATTCGCTCTGAAGGGAAAAAACATGACCCTGCTCAGTATCTTTTTCCAAAAGATAGCGGATAAATGCTTTTATCCTTTCCGGGGAGGAAGGACTCACTCCCAGCTTCAAGGCCATCTGGTCAGCTGTCTTGAAGCCGACTCCCCAGATGTCCAGGCAGACCTGATAGGGATTTTTCTTTAGGATATGGAAAGACTTCTCTCCATACTGACGGTAGATTTTTGTCGCCAGGTTGGTGGAAATATTGTGCTCCTGGAGGAAGATGATCAGCTCTCTTATATTCTCATGCTCGGCCCAGGATTTCTTGATCTCTTTTAATTTGACATGGCCGATTCCTTCAACCTCGAGCAATCTCTCTGGGCTTTTCGATATAATTTCTATGGTCTCTGCTCTGAATTTCTTGATAATTCTCTGGGCGAGCACTGGCCCCACGCCTTTGATCAGTCCAGAGGAAAGGAACTTCTCGATTCCCTTGACAGAAGAAGGGAGGATAGGAAGAAAGTTTTCAACCTTGAACTGCTGCCCAAAGCGAGGATTGAGCTCCCACTTGCCCTCGACTCTCAGCACTTCTCCTGGAGATAAGGGAGGAAAAGAGCCGACAATCGTCATTGATTGCCCGTCTTCGAGGCAAAGCTTGCAGACAGTGTAGCCCGTTTCAGGACTGTAATAGATGATTTGTTCAATCGTTCCTTCAAAATAATCCATCACTGACCCCATTTGACCAGAGTCATTTCCTGCTCCGGGCGCTGATCTTGACCGTATCTCCATTCTTTATTCTTAGCTTCCGTGACGCCGAATCTTCTCGAACCGCAATCTCAATCTCTCCCAAGCTGCCGATTAGAAAAAGGGATTCTCCTTTTTTTACGTCCGAATAGCTCTGCTTGATGGCCGCAACCTTCTTTTTTCCTCTGAAGAGGATAAGGCTGCGTTTCCCGCTTTGCTTACGAAGAAGGTCAAGCATCTTGGCCGGAATGTCGGTTATTAAATTACCAAATTTATCTGTGTAGACCACATGACCAACTATTTCTTTTCTCCTGAGCATAGGTTTTTGAATCGTGAATTTCTTGAACATGGAAAGCGGAGGCCCGAATTCAATGCTTGGAACACCCTTTGAAAGCCAAGCAGCGGCAGGCGCCATCTTGTCCCGCCCCTCAAAAGTCCGGCTTGATTCGGGAAGAAAATATTTTTTATTCTTCAGCTCTCTCAACCGCACCTCATCCTCTTCTTCCAGAATCCAGCTCAAAACTCCGTTATCCGGGGCAATGAAAAAATAGTCTTTTGTCTCAGCTAAAATGATTCTCCGCGAAGAGCCAACCCCTGGGTCGACAACGGTCAAAAAAATTGTTCCGGCGGGAAAATATCTGTAGCAAGAAAAGAGAATGAAGCCCGCAGCCCTAAGGTTAAAAGAGGGAACGCGATGAGTGACATCGATGATTCGGGCTGAAGGATTAATTTTGGCGATGACGGCTTTGAGAGAAGCCACAAAAAAATCATCTTGCCCGAAATCAGTTAACAGAGCGATAAAATGATATTTCACTTTTTTTTATCTTATTCGAATCCAGAAAAGCGGTCAACAGCTGAAATTTGATTTTTGGATCTGAAGCTTCGCTTGAGGAGCTACTCTATTTAATGACCAATAAGATTCGTTTCCATCTCGCCTTGGGGATAAACATGGCCAGCTTTTTCAATCTATCCGCGACCGATGTCTTTTTATAGGCCTCCCTTTCAGCTTTATAAGAAAAATAAACGAGCCAGGGCTTTCCCTTTATGTTGTCAAGGGGAAGAAAACCCCACTTGCGGCTGTCCTCGCTGCTGTCTCGATTGTCTCCCATGGCGAAACAATGCCCTGGAGGAACAACCACAGGACTGAAATTGCCCCTTATCGTGTCATCATAATAATAATAATTGTCTCGCGAGGAGAGCTGGCTTTCGATGTGAACCTTATACGGCTCAGGAATCGGCTTATCATTGATATAGACCTGCCTGTCCTTTATCTCAATCTTCTCACCTTCCAAGGCAATGACCCTCTTGACAAAATCCATCTTCAAATCTTGGGGCCACTTAAAGACAATGATGTCCTGTCTTTCAATTTTTTTTCTGGGAAGTATTTTTCCTTCCACTCGGCTAATTGTATGGGCATAGACAAACTTGTTGACCAGAAGAAAATCACCGATGAGCAGTGTCGGTTCCATAGAACCGGTGGGGATTTGAAAAGCCTGGACAACAAAGGTCATGACGAAAAAGACAAAGACAGCCGTTTCGGCGATGAGCTCGAAGATCTCACGAAAACCGCTCTTTTTCTGCTCTTTTTTTTCTTCTTTCTTTTCTTTTTTCATTTTAAACCGCAAAAGCAATACTCAGTATAACCAAAAAAGCAAAATTCATAAAGATGGTATTCTTGACAGCCGGAAGAAACCTGGGCCAGTCTCCCATGTTCCTCAGGCCGACGCTGTAAGCCGTGAGAGCCAGAGGGAGAGTGACAAAGACCAGCAATGACCATAGAGGCCAGCCCCCAAAAAGAACTCCGCACAAGACAATGAGATAACAGCTTAAACCCAGAGCCAGATAGACGAGCAGGCTTTTCTTGTATCCGAAAAGAATAACCCAAGTTTTTCTTCCTGTCCGCAAATCCGCCTCCTTATCGGCAAACTCATTTATCAGCAGGACCAAAGTGGTCAAGATGCCGGATGGAAAAGTCACAATCAGAGCCCATAAAGAAGGGATGCTTTTGGCCTGAACATAATAGGACCCCAAAACCATCAGAGGTCCCCAAGCCAAGAAGATAGCAACTTCTCCCAAACCCTTATTGACTAATTTCAGAGGAAAGCCGTTGTAGTTAAAAACAAAAAAGAGGGCGGCAATTCCGATGAACAGGATGAGATTTCCTTTTGAAACAGCGTTGAGATAGAGTCCGATGGCCGAACCGAAAAGGGCAAAAAGGATGGAAATGGCCAAAGCTTCTCCGGGCTTGACAAAGCCGTTCAAAACCATCCGACTTCCCCCTGAAAAAGGAACCAAGCCAAAACGGTTTGAGGCGTCATTCCCGCTCTTGAAGTCAAAATAATCGTTGGCCACATTGCAGGCAATATGAAGAGCACAGGCTCCGGC
>CAZJXZ010000207.1:0-4735 GCA_964549955.1 uncultured Eubacteriales bacterium | reverse complement strand
AAGAGCTTGCCATGGATAATCCTCAGCTGAGAGCCGAGCTTGCTCTGGCGCTGCTCCAGACCGGAAGGGAAAAAGAAGGGGAGGAGCATCTTGATCAAGCATTGAGGTCGGCGCGTTGGCTTCCACGCTCGTCAGAGGTCAAGGCATTATACTTGGAGCGGCAGGGGAAGAAGAAAGAAGCGAGGGATATGCTGGAAAAAGCCGTGAAGAACTTTCCGGCTAAAATCGAGGCCAAGGTTATGCTTGCGCAGTTAATCATGGAATCAGAGCCAGATAATACCAAGAAGCTGCTCGATGACGGGCTTTCAATTGCAGCCAAGAAAGAGCTGATTGACGCGGGGATGCAGATGGGGTTTATGGAAGGAAAGATCAGTGAATCCAGGCTCTATACGGCTTATGGAGAGCTGCTTGAAAAGTCTGGGGAGATTGCGCAGGCGATAGAGCATCATCAGAGGGCATGGGATATTTTTAAATATAATTATGCTTCTGCTGTCTCTTTGGTGAAACTTTATAAGCAGACTGGCAGAGATGAGGAGGCAAACAAAGCTTACGAAAAGCTGAAATCGCTTAACCCGCCTGAGAAATATCTGAAGCAATGCGAGGAATTGTTGAAAGAGGAAAAAAAGCAGCAGGTCTATTTGATTAAGGTGACACATTATTCCATCAGGTCGCGTTGAACAAGGCTCGGAAGGAATTCCCGAATGCATCCCGGAAAGAAGTGGCAGTAGTGTGTCCCTTTAGGGGACGTCCCTAATCTCTTTAATCGCCCTGCCAGCGGCTTGGGCGATAACATTCCTCGGTGACTTCAGCTTGGCTGCATTTTCAAGAAAAGCGATTTGAGATTTATCCCCGCATTTGCCGATCGATTTCAATGCTTCGGCCTGGGCAAGGTAGCTGTCATCCTTTTCGAACCGCTCCTTAAAGAACGAAACCAGTTCTGGAACTTTATAATCCCCGAGTATTCTCATAGCAGACACTCTGACATTTGAGTTCTGGTCTATGCACTTGTCCTTGAAGAGCTCGATATCCTCTTTGCGTTTGAGCTTTGCCAAGGTTTCGACTGCGCTTCTCCTCACGGCCCAGAATTCATCATGGTTTGCCCTGTCGATCAAACCATTTATCGCGCCAGGATTGTCTTTGAATCGAGAAAGCTCTGAAGCAGCCCAGCTCCTTCCGATAACATCGTCATTTTGGAGCTGATAAAGAAGCTCATCCAGGCTCTTTTCGAAAGTCCATTCTTTCAGGAGATAGTTCCCCTCATCAAACCTGACCATCAGAGGTTTTTTATCGACGGGAAATTCAAACACCTGCTCTTTCTGTTCGAGCCACACTTTTACCGATGTCCTCTTTCCTGGCGTGACGATGCCGATGGTCACCGGCATGGTGTAGACCGGGACGCCCTGGGACGTGTCCTGAGTCTGAATCACCTTCATTCTGAATTTTTGACTGTTTTCATCCCATGTGTAACTGATGTCGAAAACCGGATGTCCCGGTTTAAAGATGAACTGCTCGAAGAACCAGTCCAGGTTCTGTCCGGTGACCTCTTTGATCGCGATCATCAAATCATGGGTGTCGACGGCCTGGAATTCATGTTTGTGCAGAAAATATTTCAAGGTCCGGAAGAAAGGCTTGTCTCCGATGACATAGCGCAGCATGTGGAGAACGCATGCCCCTTTAGGATAGGTGTGGCTGTCGAAGTTATCCTCAGGACTGTTGTATCTATTGAAAACGATCGGACGCATGTAGCGCGTGCACGCCTCCTGTAGATACTGGTTCTTTTTGTCGAGTAAGTCGAAGGCACCTTCGTCTTCTCCCAGGTCGTGCAGTGTGTAGAGATAATCGGAATAGGTGGCGAAGCTTTCGTTCAGCCAAGTTTCTGACCAGGTCCGCAGTGTGATCAAATCCCCCCACCACTGGTGGGCGGCCTCGTGGGCGATGACTCTCTGCCAGGAGAAATCCTGTTCAGCCCTTCTGTCATGGATGACCTGATGACCGAGAAGTGTGGCCGAAGTGTTCTCTGCGCCGCCTCCCATTCGGGGTGATGTGACCTGTGCGTACTGCGCCCAGGGGTAGTCATAGCCGAATATCTTATTGAAAAAGTCGATCATCTCTGGAGTTTTTTTGAAGATCCATTTCGCATCCTCGGCATCCTTTTCATAGACCCAGTAAGAGACCGGCAGCGAGCCGAGGGAATCTTCGATGACCGTAAACGGACCGATAGCCAGCATGAAAAGATAGGTGGAATGGGGAAGCTCCTGCGACCAGTGATAGGTTCTAGTGCCGGTCTTCCTGTCTTTTTGGACGCTGACCAGTCTCCCGTTGGAGAGTACTTTGTATTGGTCCTTGACGGTGATGATCATCTCATTGGTCACCTTGTCATGCGGGTAGTCATAACAGGGAAACCAGTGATGCGCATTATCCGGCCAGGAGACTGTCGAGACCAGAATAGGATTAGCAGGGCCTTCGTTGTCAAAAAACAGGCCGTGCTTGGGGTCTGCTTCGTGATATTTGACTGTGAATGTCACTGTCTCGCCGTAATCATAAGCTTTCGATAAAGCCACTATGAGCTGTTTTTCCGTCTGCTTGAATTCAAGAGGATTATCGTTGGAATCCAGCACAGCCGAGACCACCAATTCTTCTGCGTCCAGCACACATTCCTTGAAATCATCCTTGAGCGGAGCCAGAGTGATTCGGTTCTCTCCCTGAAAATATTTTTTGTCTAAATCAAAAGTCAGGGCAATGCGGTAGTGTTTGGCATCATATTCCCTGCTCCTTTCGGATTGGAGAGGACGCTGGTAGACATCGATTTTTTGGGCGGACAGAAAAGCTGCATACTCGGATTTATCAAACCAGCTTCCGGCATAGCAGTTCTGGGCGAGAATAAAGACAAGTATGATATTGAGCGCAACAATAAATATTTTCTTCATCGTCCACCTCCGACTGCACAGAATATTAAATCGTTTTTAACATAGACTTGAATCTAAAGTTATTCCTGTCAAAAAAGCTATTTTGTTTTTCCATCAGCTGACCTAATTTCATTCCCGGCCTATACTGTTTCTGAGAAATATATATCATTGCCAGTAAAAAGTGGCAACTCATGTTGATTCTCTATTTTTCAGGATGGAGTAATTGGAAATTCAGAACAGAATTGTTATATTTTTTTGCGATTTTCTTATGTTCCTCTTTTCTATGGAAGGATCAACCTGGGTTTATTGAATTTCAGAGGGATTTCCCTTAGAATCCTTTTGTTAAAAGGAGGAGAAGTCATGCTTATTAAAAAAAGAAATTCTCTTAAGCTGAGTGTTCTTTGGCTGGTTTTGGTTTTTTGCCTGCTGGCTCCGGCTTTCGGGCAGGGCATACAAACCAAGGATGAAGAGGTCGCAAAAAAACTTCAAGGCTTTGATGCCTACATGCAAAAAATCCTCAAGGACTGGAACGTCCCTGGACTTGGGGTAGGTATTGTGGTCGGCGACAAGCTTGTCCTGACCAAGGGCTACGGCTATCGTGATTACGGAAAAAAACTGCCGTTCACCCCGTCAACTCTCCACCCCATTGCCTCCAACACGAAGCTGTTCACGGCAGTTGCCGCCGGGCTGCTGGTGGAGGAAGGGAAGCTGACCTGGGACAAGCCGGTCCGCGATTCTGTTCCCGCAGTTCGCTTCTACAATGACCAGCTCGATAACACCGTCACACTGCGCGATATGCTGTCCCACCGCACCGGAATCACGCGTCACGACATGATCTGGTATAAATCGGACTTCACCCGCAAGGAGCTCTTCGAGCGGGTCAAATACATGGAGCCCCAGCAGCCGCTGCGTCAGACTTTCCTCTATAACAACATGATGTACACTTCCGTGGGCTACATCATCGAGCTGCAATCAGGCAAGACCTGGGAAGAGTTCGTCCGCGAGAGAATCTTCAAGCCGCTGGAGATGAAGAGCACGGTCTATTCCATCGCCGAGATGCAGAAATTCCCTGAATACGGAGTTCCCTTCACTGAGAAGCGGGACAGCTTCGAGCTCTACCAGCTTCCCTATTATGAGGATACTGCAGGGATGGCGCCCTGCGGGGCGATGATCTCCAACATCGATGACATGTCTCACTGGCTCATAGCTTTAATGAATGACGGGAAATACGGCGGTAAACAGGTGCTGCCGGCCAGCGTGCTCAAGGCGACGCTGGAGCCGGCCATCTCTCTTCCCAACACCGCGGCCGAGACAAGAGGATTCTGGGAAATGCTTAACTCCGCTTACGGCATGGGACGGCAGACCGCCTCTTACCGCGGCCGGCTGCTCACCTTCCACGGCGGCGACCTGGACGGTTTCCACTCCCAGATTTCCTTCATGGCCCGCGAGCGGATCGGCGTGATCGTCTTCGTCATCGGCGACCATTGCGCCAGCCTGTATAACATCATGAGCTACAATATCTACGAACGGCTGCTGGGTTTGGACCAGACTCCCTGGAGTGAGCGCGTGCTGGATATCAGGTTGAAAGGCAAACAGGCGGGAAAAGAGGCCAGGGCTAAGGCTGGAGCGGACCGAGTCCCGAACACCAAGCCATCCCATCCTCTGGAAGGCTATGTGGGCGATTATGAACATCCGGCTTATGGCATCCTGAATATCAGTCTAAAGGACGGCCAGCTCCAGTGGAGCTTCCACAACATTAAGCTGCCCTTGAATCATTTCCACTATGACCGTTTCGACACGCCTGATGATGAGCTCTACGGCAAATGGTC
>CAZJXZ010000206.1:0-4755 GCA_964549955.1 uncultured Eubacteriales bacterium | reverse complement strand
CGACATAGCCCAAGGCAAGCCTCTTGCTGCAGGCGATATAGTAGAACTCGTCTCTGAATAGCCCATAGCCGGCAAAGGCATTCGTAAATAAATGGATGAAAAGCTTGAGCAGGGATAGCCCGATCAGAATGCCCATGCTGTCCTTGAAAATCTTTTGTTTTAAATCGGCGAGTCCCATGGTGTTAGCCAATATTTTTCTTAGAAAGTAAAGAGGCTATTTTATAAAATTCACAGATTTTTTTTCAATCTATTTCTTTCAGAAGATGGCATCCTAAATTCCGTGATAGCTTCCTTTGACATCAATCTTTTTCTATGCTAAAAATTTTTCTTAAAAGAAAAGCGATGAAAGAGCGAGGGAATGATGATTTATCACAGAAAAGCTAAAAAACAATTGTTGACAGTCAACCGCAGGGAATTCTGCAAGACAATACCCTGCGCTGCACTAGGAGCGTTGTCCTTATCCAGCTTAGCCAAGTTTTCTGGAATGGATTCCAGTCCAAGAAAGGAGAAAGCCATGGCTAAAAAAATAATAGCTGTAACAGCGACTGTAAAAAGTGTCAAGGGAACGTGCGGCCTTGGGCATAAAGTTGGCGACGTTGTAAAGTTCACTGAAAAAGGCGTTGAGGGAAAAATTTGCATCCATGCTCTCTACAGCATGCTCCCTGCAGTTTTTGCCATGATGTATGAGGCCCAATTCCCCTGGCTTCAGGACCCGGATAAGAAAACTCATCCCTGCACAGATGCAGCAAATCCCGTTGTTTTTGAAATTCAAAGAGTCAGAGAGACATAGAAAAAAAGGTATGACCCAGCCGACATCAAGCTCTATAACCCTGAAAAACCGCTGGGACCATTTCTTGGTTCGCATAGGCTATCGACGGAAATGGCATCGAGTTAGCCCAGGGCTTTATTCACTCGGGCGTCCCAATTCGGAATCTCCTGTCTTTGTCACAGCCAACTACACATTGAGTTTTGATGCTTTGCGCTCATCGCTCAAGGACATTGACTGCTATATCCTTGTTCTCGATACCAAGGGCATCAATGTCTGGTGCTCAGCAGGTGGAGAGTTATTCAGCACAGAAGAAGTAGCCAACAGGGTCGAATCGGTTTCTCTCCATAAGGTTGTAAGCCATCGCACCTTGATTTTGCCTCAATTGAGCGCCTCAGGAGTTGCAGCCCACGAAGTTAAGAAGAAATCAGGATTCAAGGTCGAATACGGCCCTATTCGGGCCAAAGACGTTCCCGAATATCTCAAGACTCACCAGGCAACACAGAAGATGCGCCAAGTTCGCTTTAACCTGGGTGACCGCCTTATCCTCGTTCCGGTAGAAATAACCAACACTTTTCTCCCGCTATTGATAACCACAATTATTTTTTTCATAGTTGGCGGCTTTCTTCTTGCGGCAGGTTGGGCGGCAACTGTCCTTGCTGGCCTCGTTCTATTTCCCATTCTGCTCCCCTGGATTCCGACACCAAATTTCAGCACTAAAGGATTTATATTGGGCGGGGCAGTAGCTCTTCCTTTTGCTTTAGCAGTGATCATCAGCAAGCCGGATACAGCGCTATGGCAAAAGATTGTCTGGGCCCTTATCTATTTGACTGCTTTTCCATCGATAACGGCCTTTCTGGCATTAAACTTCACAGGGTCAACGACATTTACTTCGAAAAGCGGAGTCAGACGTGAAATATTTGCTTATTTCCCGGTGATTGCCTGTATGTTTGGAGGAAGCATCCTGGGCATGGTTCTCATTATAGTCCTCCGCCACTTTGGGGTGAGATGATGAAAAGTGCTTATATCTCCAACACGCTCAGCTATAATCCTGACTTGTGCAATGGCTGCGGGATGTGCAGTGTGGTCTGCCCCCACCGGGTATTCGTTCAGAATGAGCGGGTGGCTCAGCTCGTCCGGGCCAGAGCCTGCATGGAGTGCGGGGCTTGCCAGCGCAACTGCCCGACTAAGGCCATTACGGTGAGTAGCGGTACGGGCTGCGCCTATGCCCAGATGCTTGCCGCTTTGAGGGGAAAGAAAGAGGCCTGCTGGGACATAAAGAATAATAAATCTTGCTCTTCTTAATCGCAGCCTGCAGGCAACCGTAGGTGTGTCGCCCATCTGGCTTTTGGGTGCTAGTTAAGGACTGAGCGATGTGTTTTCAAACCGTCCAGCTTGGTCTATTATCGTCTTTTCACAGCGAAAAAATAAACGCTTTTTTTATGACTTGAGAAGAAGCTTTCTTTTATATATATAGAATGCAAGGAGGTGCTCATGGCTATGCCGCGGCGCTCTTTCATAAAAAATATCGGATTGGGCTTAACTGGCTTTGGCTTAGGAGCCAGAAGCATCGCTCGCTCTCAGCCCGCAGTTTCCAGCAACTCAGAAAAAATGCTTGTCAAAAAGCCTGACCACCCTGAGCCGGCAGCCTTCGACCGCCTGCCTCTGAGCTGGTATAAACAGACGGTCATGCGTCTTAAGGAAAAAGCGGCTGAGAAAGGGGCTGAGGCTGTCCTTATCCAAGATCCCTGGAACATCATCTATTTTACCGGGCTCTTTCACAGCACAACAGAGAGGCCCTTTTACGCTCTTTTTTCGGTTAAAGAAGATGCGCTCTACTGGTATCACCCTGGTTTGGATAGAGATTTGGTGGCTACCTGGTGGAATACGGAGAATGAATATTATTTCGATTACCTTCATGCTGAAGGAGCTTTTCCCGACAAAGGGAAAGTTGTCCAAGGAAAGACAGTTGACCTTTTTGCCTGGCTTCTCGAGGGATTGAAGAAGAGAGGGTTCGGCGAGAAGACAATAGCTGTTGATTCTGAGTTTCCTTATTCCACATTAAAAAGGTCCGGCGAAATTCTTCCCAAAGCAAAGTTTATCGACATCGGCGACATCTGCCTCAAGATGAGAATGGTCAAGACCAAAGAAGAGATTGCTCTAACTCAGAGAGCCATGGATTATTTCAGCAAGGTCCATGCCTTTGCCAGGGATTTTATCCTGCAGAAAGGAACCGACGCCACTGACTTTGATGTCCAGCAGGCAGCCATCAAGTATGGAACCGACCTAATTATGAAAGATATCAAGAGGGATGGAAAGCCGCATACGGCTGTCGGCATATCGGTCAGCGTAGGCTGCCGAACTGGAGCGGCCACAGCCTATCCTCATCCCAACCAGTTTTTCCACAAGAAGATTGAAAGGGGAGACGCTCTTCAGGTATCGGGTGGAGTCAGGATAGGGGGGTATGGAGGCGAGCTTTATCGCTATTATCAGATCCTGCCCTGGGACAGCCATCGGCAGAAATTGTGGCAGGTTGTCACCGATTGCGTCCGTATCCAGGAGGAGGAGTCGAAGGCTGGAAGGACATGCTCTGACGTAGCCTACAAGATTCATCAGCATCAGGTCAAGAGCAGAGTCGAGAAATACATCTACCATCGTCCTGCCCATGGAGAAGGAATGGAAGGACATCAGCCACCCTGGCTTGCCCTCGGCGATTACACAGTGCTCGAGGAAGGCATGATGTTCAGCGTCGAGCCCGGGCTCTATGACTCTGAAAGAGGGTTCGGCTATAACCCGAGCGACAACCTGTTGGTGACAAAAGAGAAAGGTATCCTGATGAGCAGCGTCCCTTACAGCAGAGAGTGGATGATATTGAAGCTTTAGCCGCGACCTCATTTCGCTCTTTAAATTTTCTTATAAAATTTTTATTGACTTTGAGATACCATAAAATTTAAAAACGATTGCTGATTTATTTTCATTCGAATCATTAGAAGATTAAAGAGACAGACTCAGGGCAAAGCTTTCATGAGCAAAGAGAAAAAACATATAATTTCCAAAATTTTAATAAAACTAAAATCTCAGATTTCCTATATTGCCAGATTTTTCTTTTTCTATATCCCGAAGAGTTTGGAGATTTTAATCAAAGAACGCCATTATGAAAAGAAATTCGGTATAAAGACAAGCACCATATATCTTTTGCAGGACAGCTTGAGCGCTTATAGGGATGGCGAGGACTACCAGCCGACTCCTTACAAAAAATTAGAGAAAGTTGTTGAATATCTAAAACTGAGTAGCGATGATGTCTGTGCAGACCTCGGCTGCGGCAAAGGAAGAGTCGTCTTTTTCTTTGCTACGCAGAAAGTAAAAAAAGTTATCGGTGTGGAGTTGGTCGAAAACTTGGTCAACGTCGCCAAGAAAAATTTAAACAGTTTAAAAATAAAAGATAGAGCTCCGATTGAGATTTTCCATGCTGATGTGACAGACTTCAATTTTGAAGAATGCACGATATTTTTTTTGTTCAATCCTTTTGGATACAAAACGCTGGAAAAGGTCATTCATAATATAAAAAAGACATTAATGCCCAATCCAAGAAAAATCCGAATTCTTTATTACAATCCTGCCCACCGCAAGATTTTGGATAGCGAAGACTGGCTTTTCCTTGAAGGCCAGGTCGATAAAACCAATATTTTCGTCTGGCACAATAGGCTAGATTAGCTGGGCGACGATTTCTGCAGCGTCGCGGACAAATTTCGGGCAGACGTTCTCAAATAGCTTGTTGTCTTGGGCCAGCTTCAATCCTTCAGGCGTGCTGATATCGCAGTCGAGCAGCTCCCTGCAGACGATCGAGCCATTGCGAGCTGTAAACCTGTTCACGAACTCTCTGACAATTCCGTAATTTTTGTCTCTTGTCTGTTCGTCCTGGGCGCTGACCCGTCCGTATTTAAGCCCGATGACCATGAATGCGCCAGTCACTGCTCCGCAGGTTTTTC
>CAZJXZ010000205.1:0-4787 GCA_964549955.1 uncultured Eubacteriales bacterium | reverse complement strand
TTTATCTCCAGCTCCATGGTTATTTCCTTCTCAGAATGGATCCTGGGCTTGATCTTAACATCGATACCGACATCCTGGTATTCGTAGCTTACCATGGGCTGCTGGCTGATGCCTCCGGCAGCGAAAGGGTAGTAAGTGGTTCTGGGAATGGGGACTTTATCTCCAACCAGATAAGTTATATCCTCACCCTCGATTCCTCGAAGCCGGGGCTGGGCGATAATCTTTGTGTCTGAATCGGATTCCAGAAACTGCAGCAAAGCCGTGGGAAGAGTGACCTGAAAATATTGCTTTTTGGAAAAATCGATGTCCTTCAGGTTGAACCAGCCATCACTGGGAGCCGTCGGCCCGATGTATTTCAACCCAACCACCTGGGTGGCCAGCGCCAGGTCCACACCGAGCTGTCTTATCTTTATTCTCGAGACTTCCATGATCTCCAGGTCGATGAAGACTTCCCCTCTGGCCTTGTCCCAGGAGCGAAGAATCTTCTCGGCCAGCTCGACCACAGACGGGGTATCCCTGATGGTTATCGAGTTCAAACTTTTATCAATGGTGACCTGAGGCTGCCTGTACTGGCTGCGCAGCATCTGCTGCAGGGCGACGCGAATTTCCTCGGCGTTGACATTGGAGAGATAGAAGGTCTTGATGACATTCAGCTCATACTGAGTTCTCTTCTGAGGAAGGTCAGGAGCAATGATGACCGTCTTCTCGTCGATGATGCCGTAAAAATTCCTGGAAGAGAGGCAGAGCATATTGAGAGCTTCCTCGAAAGTCACATCGGCCAGGCTGAAGGTGAAGTTGGGAACATCCCTGAATTGGTCATCAAAAAGAATATTGATTCGAGCCTGCTTCCCCAAGGCTTCAAAAATCGACTTGAGAGGAGCCTGCACTGGAAACCTCAGCTCGATCTTTTGCTTATCGACTTTAAGCTTGACCGGAGGCTCGATCCTGACTTCCTTAACTATTTCTTCCTTGGCTTTCTCCTTGCCCAAAGCCGCCGCCTCCTCGACCACAGAGTCGCTCAAGATACCGTAGGAGAGAGCCTTTTCATACTCAGCCCGTGCCTCCTCAATCTTCTGGCGAGAAGCGAGCTCTCGAGCCTTGTTGAGGTGAAAATAAGCAGCGGCGAGCTTAGCCCGCAGCAGGGATGTATTGTAGACGGAATTGTCGGGGTCTTCCCGGACAGCCCTCTCGTAGTAGCTGATGGCCTTATCCCAATCTTTATTGAGCGCAGCCTTGGTCCCCAATTTATAGCTCAGGCTGAAAGTGGCACAGCCCCAGCCGATAAAAGCGATCATGGCTAAAATTCCTGCTTTTTTCATTCCTAATCTCCTTGTATCGAATATCTCTTTTTTTCTGAGCCCGGGCCGATGACTTCTATCTCCGAAGGCGTAATCTCTCCGATTCTAATTCCTTCGCCGATCATATCTCCTTTCTCCACATAGAGAATATCTCCCTCAAGTACAATCAGGGCAATGACCTTCTCGCCGGAAACGATGTAGCCGATGTAGCTCAGGCTTAAAGATGGGGAAGAAAGCTTTTGCTCGGCCGCTGCTGGATTTGTTTGAAGGTTCTGAGGAATTTCAATCCCTTTTAATCCCTGTTGCCGCAGTTCTGTTTTTCTGGGAGAAAAGATGTTTCGCCGCGGCGGCTGGAGCTCTTTTTTTGGCTTCAATAATAAATCTTTACGGACAAGGCTCTTTCCTTCTCCTTTCCCGAGATTTCTTTTCTTTGATGTCTCCTCCTGTCCGCACCACAGAGAAGCGGCGAGAAGAAAGAGCGCAAGATAAGCAAGCAGAGACTTAGCTTTCATAATAACCTGCCAGGATAACTCTTAACTCAAGGACTTCCTGAGTACCCTCAACGCTCAAGAAATCAATTTTCTCTATAACCAGAAACCTTGGAAATTTCTCGACCAGATGGATGAATTTTCTCAAGGATGAATAAGAGCCTCTCAGGTTGAAGGTGATGTCGGCCCTGTTCGCCTTTTCCTTCTTCAGCTCGGAATAGGTAAAATTTATCGAAGAGACACGAACGCCGGCCTCGCTGAAGATTCGCTCCAGGTCAAGCCGGAGCCTGGGCTGAACATTATTTTCATAAAAATATCTTTTTCTCAACTCCTCCAGGTCCTTTTGAGCCTGCTGCCACCTCAGCCATTCCTCTCTCCTTTC
Organism: uncultured Eubacteriales bacterium; assembly: GCA_964549955.1. Classification (GTDB taxonomy): domain Bacteria; phylum Acidobacteriota; class Aminicenantia; order Aminicenantales; family Aminicenantaceae; genus CAZGMN01. The sequence goes on along the minus strand of CAZJXZ010000205.1, from coordinate 2,619 downwards.
CGAAGTCTTTTGGACGGCAATCTCGTAACTCTTCTCTTTGGAGCGGAGGGAAGAGAGTGTCTTCGAATAATGCCTTTTCTGCGGCAGAGAAGCAAGCAAGAGGAAGGCCAAGGCCAGTCCCAGCAGAGCACAGAGAAGCTCTGTGATTCTCTTCTCTCTTTTGTCCAATAAATCAAATAGCTCTTTCATAGCTCAAAGAAACATCAGAAATGAGCAATCCCTTTTCACTATTCATCTCGCCAATTATCTTGATCTTGAACTTCAAGCCTCTTAGCTTATTCAAAAACTCCACAAGCCTATCCAAGCTCTGGGAGGCGACGACCAACCTCACCTGCAGGCTCGAGTCATCAGCGAGATTCGGTGCCAGGGAAAGAATGTAGCTTGAGTCGGGAAGGGAACTCTCGAGAGTGGAAAGCAGCTCGGTCCAGGAAAAGACTTTTTTCAGAATGATGCTGTTGACCAAATCGACCTTCTCTTTATCTCTGCGCCTGGCCTCCTCAATCTTTTCTCGAAAATTCTTTTCCTCAGTGGCGGCAATCATCATCTGCTGCTCTATGTTTGCCATCGAGGTTATGACCTTTTGAGCCTCGCCCCGATATTTAACATAAGCTCTTGCGGCCGGATAGCTGATGAGGACCAGAGAAATTGCCAAGAGCCACAGAAGAGAATAAAAGAACCTCCTGTTGCGCAAGGGATGTGTAGCCAGATTCAAGTTTAATCTTTTAGAGGTTATCATAGAATCAGTCCGATGAGCGGAGACAAAATCTTCCTTTCTCTTTCACTCAGACCGGAGCCTTCCGCGGCATCCATCTCCATCAAGGGAAAAGGAGATTTTTCTCGAAGGAGAGAGAACGACTCTGTCGCTTTCTCCAAGAATCCGAGGCGAGCCCAGAAAAACTGGACTCTCCTCTTCTCCCGGTCCTCGACAAAATTAACAGTATTCTCCACTTCCTTAATGACATTCTCGACTCTCTGCAGAAGCGAAAAATCTCTCTGAGGCTCAGCCATAAAAGGTTTCAAGCGGTAAAGCGAAACTCCGGAGTCCAGCACAGCCAGCAGGCTGAAAAAATCCTCTTCGATGTTGACCAGCAAAAAATCTCCCTCGCTGCTTTTGATCATCAACTGGCTTAGGCTCAAGGATGGAATTCCGAGCGTTCCGACTTTCAGGTTGAAGCGGGCGAAGAAATCCTCGTACTCTTTGATGAGGGATGAGCGGCCGACGGCAGCCAAAACTCTTAGAGAATTCGAGGAGCGAAGCAGGTTAAAAGAAAAGCGGGCATCATCAGGAAGCGAGGGAAGCTGCTTATTCACGCGAAAGCGGATGAGCTGCTCTCTTTCCTTGCGGGATGAAGGAAGAGAATCAAAAGAAAAAACAAAAACTTTCAGGGCAAGCTCTGGAATGAGACAGGCGATCCGCCGCTCGGAAAGATTAAGCCTCTCCAGCCCTTCTTTGACTCTTCTTTCAAGCAGCGAAGGGTTTTTTATATTCTTTTGGTTGAAGGAAGGCTCTATCACCCCTTTTTCCAGGGGAAGGATAAAATGGCTCTTGACCTTTTTCTCTTTGGCTGAAACATGAATTCCGCAGAGATAAGAGGAAGCGAGTTGAATAGCCGATTCGGGCAGGGGTTCTTGGATGAAATAATTCTTGACTCGCTCCAGAAATATAGACATTCTCTTACTCGACAAAAGTGACCTTATTCAATTCTTTGAGGCTGGTTATCCCCTTCAAGACTTTCTGCATCCCCACCTCTCTCAAGAAAATCATGCCTTCGCTCTTTGCCCTCTTCTTCACTTCAGAGAGGGGCTTCTTCTCCAAAATCAGCTCCCGAATCTGGTCGGAAAGCTCGAGCAGCTCGGCAATGGCTGTCCTTCCCTTGAAGCCGGTGTAAAAGCAATCTGCGCAGCCTCGAATCTCATAGAAAATTTTTTCTTCGAATTTTTGCGGGTCGAGCCCTGACTCGCGCAGCTGGTCCGCTCCGTAATGGACAGGGCTTTTACATTTCGGGCAGAGGACTCTGACCAATCTTTGAGCCAGGATACAGTTCAGAGCCGAAATGAAGCTGTAAGGGTCGACCTGCATATGGAGGAAGCGGCCGATGACATCGAAGACATTGTTGGCATGAACAGTGGTGAAAACGAGGTGTCCGGTCAGGGCCGATTGGATGGCGATCTGGGCTGTTTCCGGGTCCCTGATCTCTCCGACCATGATCTTGTCCGGGTCATGCCTCAAGATGGAACGCAGGCCGCGGGCAAAGGTGAGACCCTTCTTCTCGTTGACAGGAATCTGGGTGATGCCCTCGATCTGGTATTCGACCGGGTCTTCGATGGTGATAATTTTATCTTCAGGAGATTTTATCTCCGTCAAAGCAGCGTACAATGTCGTCGTCTTTCCGCTTCCAGTGGGCCCGGTGACAAGAACCATGCCGTAGGGCTGGGTGATGTACCTTCGGAACCTTGCCAGGACTTCATCAGAAAAACCGAGCAGGTCCAGCTTCAATTCAGAGATGGCTTCAGTGATCATTTCCTTGTCGAGGATGCGGATGACGGCGTCTTCGCCGTAGATCGAGGGCATGATCGAGATGCGAAAATCGATGGTCTTATCCTTGATCTTCAGCCGGA
>CAZJXZ010000204.1:0-4804 GCA_964549955.1 uncultured Eubacteriales bacterium | reverse complement strand
GCTCGCAATGACAATGTAACGGCATTTAATGCGTTTGTATGAGCTTTCGTTTCTTATAAGGAGTCAAGGATGTTCAGAATATTATTTATCAAAGAAATCCTCGAGAATTTCACCAGCCGCCGCTTTTTCATCATCCTCGCCCTGTGTCTTATTCTTATTCCGCTTGGAGTTTATGTCGGCACGAGAGATTACCAGTCGCGCCTGCACAGCTACCAGGAATCTTTGCGCCTTTATGAAGAAGGCCACAAATGGGTTTCAGATGTTCTTTATAAGGGAGCCACTGGGTTCCGCCCCCCTTCTCCATTGAGCTTTTTATCTATGGGATTGGAGATTGTCCTGCCCAATGTCGCCGAAACGAGGAGCAAGGCGACAACAGCGCCTGTGGACATGAGATTCAACAATAACCAGAGCCTGGACAACCTCTATGAGTTCTTTCAGGGCCCTCTCGACCTGGTCTTCATCGTCTCGGTGGTCATGACCTTTCTGGCCATTGTTTTTACTTACGGCTCAATCTCTGGGGAGAAAGAACAGGGGACTCTAAAGCAGGTTCTGTGCAATTCAGTGCCGCGCCATCAAGTCATTCTGTCCAAAGTAGGAGCAAATTTTTTAGTGCTCATCATTCCATTCTTGATTGCACTTCTTTTAAGCCTTCTCCTCCTTCAGCTTAAAGGCTTTTTGCCTTTTGCTCCGGCGAGCGTCCTGCCTTACCTGGCTTTGGCTTTTCTTTCCTCGCTCCTTCTTATCGGCGCCTTCTTCAACCTCGGACTCTTGGTTTCGTCTCTGACCAAACAGGCTGTCTCGGCCATCATTATTCTCCTTCTCTGCTGGGTCTTTCTCTTCGGAATTTTTCCCAGATTGAGCGTCATCCTTTCCCAGGTTGTTTACCCTGTCAAATCGCAGCAGCTCGTTGCGCTGGAGAAGAATCTGATTCGTGTCGAGAATGAGAAAGAGTGCGAGGCAGAAGTGGTAAAGCTCTTGGAATCATCGTCCAGCTCAGGCCTTTCTGAGAAAGAGACGATGGAAAGACAGGAAGCCATCAGAGAGGAGTTTCGGGCAAAGCTCGTCGGCAGGTTCCAGAAAGTTGAAAGCGAGATTGAGAAAAAGCGGAACACCCAGATGCTCATCGCCTCCAACCTCGCCCGCCTTTCGCCGGTGAGCTGTTTCATTCGGCCTCTGGCTGAGATGTCTTATACTGGGTTGCTCCAGTATCAGACATTTAAAGAAGATGTCTCCCGTTTCGAGCAGACTCTCAACAAAGAAATTTACAGCAAATACAAGACTGTGAGACAGAATAAGGGAGGCACCAATGTTTATTTCGATGGAGATCAAGCCGCCTCGCCGCCTAAGTTTCAATACAGCCTGATTTCGCTTCAGAGTGTGGTGAAGGACATCCTTCCCGATTTTATTCTGCTGACTATCTACAACATCCTCTTCTTTGCTGCAGCCTTCGTCGTTTTTTTAAGATACGATGTGCGCTAAATTTAAAGGGGGAAAAAATGTTCAGATTCATATTCTATAAAGAGCTTCAGGAGAATATAAAGAACTTCCGATTCATCATTGCCTTAATCCTGTGTTTAACCATCATTCCCTTAGGTTTTTATGTGAATTACAAGGACTTTCAGGCTAAGCAAAAAAGTTATGAAGAATCCATAAAGCTTTATGAGGGGAGTCATAAGACAATTATCGATACGCAGCGACAGGGCGGAGCTGCATTCCGTCCTCCATCTCCTTTGAGCATCCTTTCCTCTGGTATAGAATTTCTCTTGCCAAATTCGATTGAATCTGTTGGCTTTTTGACTGAGATGGGCGCCCAGACTCAGTTCAATAATGACCGAAGCCTGGACAACCCCTATTCATTCCTCTACGGCTATCTTGATTTAAGCTTCATCGTCTCGGTCATCATTTCAGTGCTGGCGATGCTGATGACCTACAACAGCGTGGCTGGCGAGAAGGAGCGCCGGACGCTGGGCCAGATACTTTCTAACGCCGTGCCAAGAAATACAGTCATTTTGGCCAAAATGTCGTCCAGTTTTCTCCTGATGGCTGTCCTCTTTTTGCTCGGGATTCTCATCGGCATTTTCATCCTCATTCTGCAGGGTTTCGAGATATTCAGCCCAGGCCTTTTTTCCCGCTTCTTTTTAGGCGTAGGCTTTTCTCTTCTCTATATTTTTACCTTTTTGAACTTCGGCTTATTGGTTTCGAGCCTGAACAAGAACGCTATTTCCTCGATCGTTTCCCTGATGTTTTTCTGGGTTTTGCTGTTTATGATTCTTCCCAAGGGGAGCGTCATCCTCTCCAAGATTATAAAGCCTGTGAAATCGCAGCAGGTGATTGACTTAGAAAAGAACCAGATTCGCCAGCAGATTGAGAAGGAAGAATGGGAAGACATCCAGAAGCTCCGTGAAACAATGCCGGGAATAAAGGAGATGTCATTTAAGGAGTTTTTTAAAAAACTGAAAGAGGGAGACGAGAAAGCAAAGGAATATGCCAAGGAACAGAATGAAAAAAGGGAGTTTTATAAAATAAAATTGGAAAAAGAGCTGAATAAAGTCGATTCCTATTATGACAACGAGCGCAGCCTGCAGGCAGCCATTGCCCAGAACATCTCCCGCCTCTCTCCAGTCAGCTGCTTTATTCATCTCATGGCCGAGACATCCAACGCAGGATTTTTGGAATACGAGCAGTGGAAAAAGACCCGTTCCCTTTTCAAGCAGCTCCTCGACACCGAAATATGCAGTAAACAGGAACACACTCAATTTGGACAGGTGGGGACATTTGGCTTCAAAGGGGATAAAAATGCACCTATGCCGAAGTTAGCATATCAACCAGTTTCGCTTCATAGGATTATGACCAAAGCCCTGCCTGATTTCTTGCTTTTAATCCTCTACGGAGTTTTGTTTTTCGCCTGCTCCTATGTTGTCTTTTTAAGGTATGATGTGAGGTGAGCTTTTCTATTAATGCAAACACAAAAAAATGTCATCGCCAGGAGAAGTCAAAGCCGCGAGCGGAGCGTGGCGGGAAGCGACGTGGCGACCTGAAGAAATTTATTTAAAAAAATTACATCACTGCCTTTGGTGGCTGGCAATGATGATGCAGTGACTTTTATTGCGTTTTTATTATTGAATTTTTCGGAGAATATTAATGGAGGAGAGGAAATGAGCAGAAAAAAATCTTATGCTTTTCTTTCACTAATTTTTCTATTGGCTTATCAAACTTTCATTTCAAGGGCTCTTTCTGCTATTCAAACAACTCAAGAAAAAAGCGAAGAGAAGCCTGAAGTTATTTCGCTTCTGGGGAAGAAGCTCTATGCCACTCCGGCCACAGGAGAGGAGCTTGCCAAGCTTGAGGACGACCTCAAAGAGGCTATGCTCAAGGTCGAGGCCGACCCTGAAAATCCTGAAAACCTTATCCTTTATGGAAGGCGCTTGGCTTCTCTCTGGAGGTTTCACGAGGCGATAAAAGTTTTCACCAAGGGAATAGAGAATTTTCCGGGGAATGCCATGCTCTACAAGCATCGCGGCCACAGGTACATCTCCATCCGCCAGTTTGACAAGGCCGCTGCGGATTTAACCAAGGCTTCACAATTGAACGACCATGATTTTGACATCTGGTATCACCTCGGCTTGGCTCATTACCTCAAGGGAGAGTTCGAGAAGGCTCTGTCCGCTTACCAGAATTGCCATAAATTTGCTGAAAAGGATGATTCAAAGATCGCCATCTCCAACTGGCTTTATATCACTTTGCGGCGGCTGGGGAAAAAAGATGAAGCTTCAAAAGTGCTTGATGGAATCACAGAGAAGATGGAGGTTGTCGAGAATAAATCCTACTTCAACCTTCTTTTTTTCTACAAAGGCAAAATGTCGGAAGAAGAGATTTCAGCTCTGGCCATAGCCTCAGAGCTTGATATGGCCACGATGGGTTATGGAGTCGGCTGCTGGTATCTTTATAACAACGACCCGGAGAAAGCCAAAGCCTATTTCGAGAAGATTGTGAACACGCGATACTGGCCTGCTTTCGGATTTATCGCCTCAGAGGCAGAGCTTGTCCGTCTTCAAAAAAGCAGAAAATAAAGGAATTATCTTGGAGACTCTGGAGCAATAAATGTAATCTCCTCTATCATTTTTATTAGCCCAGTCAATCTCGTGATTTTAGAACAGCATAATTTTTATCTATACCAGTTAAATAAATTTCTTGTTAGGATTGTTAAGCAGTTCGCTCAGCTTCTTGCAGTTCCAGACCGCGTAGGCGTGATAATCGTTGTTGAAATAGATATAACATTCCTTGGCTTCGGTCTTTTTTATGGCCTCTGCCCAGTCCTTTAACTCTTCGTCCGAATAATTGTATTTATACCACCCTATCCGTCCATGAAAACGGTAATAGGATGTCTCTGCTGTCTCGATGATATGCTCCGGAAGCTCTGGCGAGGAAACGAAACAAAAGATAACATTATATGCTCGTAGAAGCTCATAGACCTCTTCTCTGTACCAGCTTTCGTGGCGGAATTCGATAACGTTTTTGTATTGAGGGGATAAAGTCAGGAGGAAATCCTTGAGCAGCTCGAGGTCAAAGGTAAGAGAGGGTGGGAGCTGGAAGAGAATACACCCCAATCTTTCCCGCAGAGAATCGGCCAGAATGTAGAAATACCTGACCTGGCTTTTGACTCCCTTTATTTTTTTAAGGTGGGTAATCTGGCGGTTGGCCTTGAGGGTGAAGGTAAAGCCTGGCGGAGTCTTTTCCAGCCAGCCCCTCAATGTCTCAGGCTTGGGGAAGCGGTAGAAGGTCATGTTGATCTCCACTGTGCTGA
>CAZJXZ010000203.1:0-4813 GCA_964549955.1 uncultured Eubacteriales bacterium | reverse complement strand
GGGAACTGGCCAGGGGTTGGGCTTCTCGTGCAGAGGTCTGGATTGGAATCGTCTATGCTAAGATGGGACAGCAAGAAAAGGCTAGGGAAATACTTACTGACTTGATTGAGAGGTCAAATCAAGAATATATTTCGCAGACAATGATGGCCATTTTGTATTTTTCCCTTGGCGAAGACGACAAGGGATTTCAGCGGCTGGAAAAAGCTTATGAAGAGTTCGACACCTGGCTGCGATTGATTAGAGTCGAACCGCTGTTCGACAGAGTCAGCAAAGACCCCAGATTCAAGGCACTGCTAAAAAAGTCTGGCTTGGAGCACTAGCTTAAAAATTTCTCTCTATTCAATTTTCTCTGCGCTTCAAGATTCTTGCCTTAGGGGCTTTTTTCTTGCTTGGCAGCAGCCATGGCGACATCCCTCTTCGCTCTATATTCGGTTCCCTCTCTCCAATTCGGAAAAGTAGATTCCATAGCCAGCCTGTAGCCTACCTTGAAGAGCAAACGAAGGTCGTCTATCGCTCCGGAAAGGTCCCAATTCGGATTATATTCCTCTGAAGGCTTGTGATACTTTTCTGCCACAAATCTATCCATTTTTTCCAGAGTCCATGCCTCTCCGTATTTAACATGGTCAACGCCGCTGCTGACATAGATGGTGGGTATGCCTTCCTTGGCAAAAGGAAAATGGTCGGAGCGGAAGTAGGAGCCCTTTTCGGGCTTCGGGTCAGGCCGAACTCTCCGTCCCTGTTCCAAAGCCGCAGCCTCAACGTAAGCGTCAAGCTCTGAGTTTCCGTAGCCAATGACCGTGATATCTCTCATCTGGCCATAAGTGTTCAAGCCATCCATGTTGATGACAGCCACTGTTTTTATTGCCGGAAATACAGGGTGAGTGGCGTAGTACTTGGCGCCGATCAATCCCTGTTCTTCTCCGGTGGTCGAGAGGAAGACAATCGAACGCCTGGGTCGAGATTTGAGGTTTTTAAAAGCTTCTGCCAGCTCGATCAGGCCTGCAGTGCCAGTGGCATTGTCCACGGCTCCGTTGAAGATTTTGTCACCCTTCAGATTAGGGTCAAGGCCAAAATGATCCCAGTGGGACATATAAATGACATATTCGTCAGGCCGCTTCGAGCCCGGCAAAAGGGCGATAACATTTCTCGAAGTTAAATTCTCGATGCTATTCTTTAGAGTCAAGGATGCCTTCAAAGCGAGGGGGACGGCTTTAAAGCCTCTTTTTGCTGCTGAGGTCTTTAATTCATAAAAACTTTTTCCAGCCATATCAAAAATTTTATGCGCTGCATTGAGTTGGATCCATCCTTCCACAGCGCATCTGGATAAATTGTTGTCCTCGCTGACAAGGTTGAACTTGGCTCCTGTCCAGCCAGTGCGCACAACCTCCCAGCCGTAAGCCGCAGGCGCAGTCTCGTGGATGATCAACGCTCCTGCAGCGCCCTGGCGAGCAGCTTCCTCAAACTTGTATGTCCAGCGGCCGTAATAGGTCATTGCCCGGCCGTTGAAAAGTTGGGGGTCGTTTGTGGCAAATCCTGGGTCGTTGACCAGCATCACCACGGTTTTGCCGCGGACATCGATGCCCTGGTAGTCATTCCAGCTGTATTCCGCAGCCACAATCCCATAGCCGACAAAAACCATCTCTGAATTGCTCAAAGAGACTTCAGGCGTGACCCTCAAAGTTAAGCCTACAAATTCATCGCCATAAGAGAAAAAGTTCGACCTCTTCTCGCTGGTTATGGTTAGTTTTGTTTCCGGGTCGGCAGTGATTTTCACCATTGGCACTTCCTGAAAGAAACTCTGGCCATTACCAGGCGCGAGACCGCGCTTCTGAAACTCTTCCCTTAAGAAGTTGATTGTCTTTTCTTCGCCTATTGAAGCCAGGCCTCTGCCTTCAAATTCATCCGAGGCCAGTATCTGTGTATTCTTGGAAAGCTCCTCGGCTCGGATGCTCTCCAAGGCCGGAGTCAAGTCTTGCTCTGCTTTTTTACATCCAGATAGGGCCAGAGCTGCGGCCAGCAGAATGAAAACATGCTTGCCATATTTTCTTGCCATGGATTTCCTCCAAAAAGTCATTTCAGGACATTGCTGAATTAGCACTGCTTCTTGGAAAAGTCAAGGATAGTAAGCATCCTAAATTCCGTGATAATGATAAGATTTTGACGAGGGGTCCTGTCACGGCATGCTCCCCGTCCGTCCTCGCTGCACCCATCCCCCCGTGGGGCCCTTGGAGGGGGAACCGCTTCGCGTTCCCCCTTCCAACGCTTCGCTGCCTCCCCTTCTCGGACACCCGTAGGTGTCCTGCGACCAAAGGGGCATACCCCCTTGGAACCCCCACGGCTTCAGAAGCGAAGCCGTTCCCCTGCAGCTGCGGGCGTTGCGGGGAGCACGCCGTGCCACCCCGATGTCAGTCGTTGGCTCTCACGGAATTTAGGATACTTACCTTTTGACCTTTATTCTGGCATCAAGAAAAATGTTTGAATCCTAAGTCTTAGCCGCTCTTTTATAGCTGATCGAGATCCCGCTCCAGCTCGAGCGGTCAATTGTCGTCTCCATTTCAGGCAATTTTTTTAAGTGTTCAAGAAACTTCCGGACGCCATCTATTGAGCCTATATATCTAACATTATGGGCGGTGAAACAGCCGCCGACTTCAAGTTTCGGCAGCAAAAGTTTTAAGTAGTTTTTGTACCAATCTTTGTCAGCATCAACGAAGACAAAATCAAATGGACCTTTAAGCTTGGGAACAAGCCGATGGGCATCGGCAAGCCTGGCATCGATATAATCACTGAGTCCTGCCGCCTTGAAATTCTCTAAAGCCATCTTATACCTTTCTTCGTTGATCTCGATTGTAATCAGCTTGCCGCCGGTCCTGCTCAGTGCCCAGGCAATCCAGATGGCCGAATGTCCGGTCGATGTCCCGATTTCAATTGCCCTTTTATAATTATTCTTGAGGACAAGGTCGAAGAGGACTTTTCCATCAGCCTCAGAGACATTCTCGTGATTCCACTTGTATCTGTGGCCTTCGAGAAAGCCTCTTACTTTCTGGTCAAGGTCCGAAGCCTGGCCGGATGGCTGGGCAAAGGCAGATAAGACCTGAAAATCAGATGATAGGATTAATAAGAAAATGAATAAGCTCAGTTTAAAGTTGAATTTCATTCCAACTTCTCCCTAAGGAGTCTCATCCAGAATTATAAGGTCAAATCTCTCCTCGCGGCAAATTGACCGCTTTCCTTGAATATCGCTTGAATATCAAGTAGGCGGGAATGCCCACAGCCACGGTTAGCAGGGCAATCGAGGATTCGACAGGCCGCTCAAGAAAGCCGAGAAAGAGAATTAAAAGGCCCGCCAGGATGTAGAGGATTGGTGCCAAAGGAAAGACCGGCATTTTGAAAGGGCTTATCTTCAGCTGCTTTAATTTAAAAACACCGATAACGGCCACGATGGGGAATATCCCCAGAGAAAATCCCATGTAGGTCAGGATCTGGTCAAAAGACCCTGAAAGGGCGATAACGACTGAGATTGCACATTGGAGAAGTATCGATTTGGATGGAACATGACGGCGGAGATGAACATCGCCGACAAACCTGAAAAAGTATCCGTCTTTGGCCATGGCATAATAAACCCTTGGGCCAAGAATGATGTAGGCGCTTAAAGAAGAAAAGAGGGCAAAGGAGATGAGGAGGGAAAGAGCGGCCTCGAAAGACCTGCCGAAAAGATTTCCGACAGCCAAGCCTGCAATCGAGATGACTCCTTTCATTTTTTCCGGCTCGATAGCATAGATATAGAAAAGATTAAGGCAAAAATAGAGGAGGATGACTCCTGCTGTTCCCAGAATCAGCGAGCGGGGCATGTTTTTCTCTGGATTCTTTATCTCCGAGCCGATATAAGCCGAGGCGTTCCAGCCGCTGTAAGCAAACATGATCCACATCAAGCAGAGGCCGATTGTTTTCCATCCGCCAAAATCAAACCTGAAGCCTTCTTCTTGAAGGAGATGACTCATATTTCCTTTTCCCAAGGAAAATCCGCCAACGATAAGTCCAACGATCAGGCCAACTTTTAGCAAGGTCAAAGCATTTTGGACTCTTGAGCCAAAGCCGATTCCCCTGAGGTGAACCAGGGTGAAGATGATGATGACCAGGATGGCATAGAGCTTTTTCAAGATTGACTCCTCTAAGCTCTCCTCGAATACTCCCAGCCTCAGCATGCCAGGAAATGCCCTGGTGAAATATTCGCTGAAGCCTATGGCCGAGGCAGCAATTGGAGCAGAGAATCCAACAAAAAAGGAGACCCAGCCGCTCAAGAAACCAAACAGCGGATGGAACAATTTAGAGAGAAAAATATACTCTCCACCGGCCTGGGGAATTGCGGCTCCGAGTTCTCCATAGCAGAGGGCGCCGCAGAGGGCGATTATTCCTCCTGCTATCCAGAGCAGAAGCATGAGCAGCGGATTGTGGAGGTCTTTCATCAGCAGTCCGGATGCGGTGAAGATTCCTGCCCCGATCATGTTGGCGATGACGATGTTTGTCAGCGGGAAAAGTCCGAGCTTTCTTTCGAGTTCGAATTCTGTTGTTTTTTTGGACATCATGAATTCCTGGAAATAAAGAACTCCTATTCTACCAAGTCCGATTCAATAAAGGAATTCTTTTATAATTAATAATTTTTTTCCTTGGTGAAAAGCCTTGTTGTGAACTAGGCACGGTGTCTCGAAGGCACGCCGTCTTTGTCTCACTTGGCGAAGGCAGAGTGGCGGGAAAGCCGTGTGATAGCTCAGGTCAGTGGGTTCAAAAACACGCAGGCTTTGCCCCAGCGAGGCAA
>CAZJXZ010000202.1:0-4829 GCA_964549955.1 uncultured Eubacteriales bacterium | reverse complement strand
GCAAAAGCTGCGTGCTTTCGAACCACTCTGCCTGAGCCTTCAAACGGTTTTCTCAACACCCAGTCTGATCCTTTTAATATGAAAGATTTGTTGATACTTTAAAGAAAATAAATGAAAAATTTTAACAAGAAAAGGCGGAAAGAAGGGTCGGCGATCAGGGTTGTTGTTTTTGGTGTTGTCCAGGGAGTCGGATTCAGGCCCTTCGTCTACCGGCTAGCCCATAAATTCCAATACAAAGGCTGGGTCAAGAACATAGGCTTTGGAGTCGAGCTCCATCTTGAATCCCTGGTAAAAACAGACTTTAAAGATTTTCTCAAAACACTCCAGGAGAAAAAGCCTCCACTCTCCCAGATAGAAGATATCAGAGTTAGGCCTGCTTCCTTCATCAATCTTCGAGATTTCATCATCAAGAGCTCTAAGCAAGAAAAAAGCTTTGTCTTCATCTCTCCTGATATCTATGTCTGCGATAACTGCCGTAAAGAAATGCTGAATGCTTCTGATAGAAGATTTCACTATCCCTTCATCAACTGCACCGATTGTGGACCCCGCTACACAATCGTTAAATCCCTCCCCTACGACAGGAAGAAGACAACGATGTCCGGATTCCTTATGTGCCAGGATTGCCGAGCTGAATACACGAACCCTTTTGACAGAAGGTACCACGCTCAACCAATTGCCTGCCCGGTCTGCGGACCACAGATAAAGTTGGTCAAAGCCAGAACAGGAAAAAAGGTTGAAGGGGGATTGAACAAGGCCAGATCCCTTATAAAAAAGGGAAGAATCTTAGCTATGAAGGGAATCGGAGGTTTCCATCTTGTCTGTGATGCTCTGAATCATAAGGCTGTCCTGCGCTTGAGAGAGATTAAAGAGCGGCAGACAAAGCCTTTTGCTCTCATGGCCCGAGACCTCAAAACAATAGAGAAATTTGCTTTCATCAGCCATGAAGAGAAGAAGATGCTTCTCTCGGCCCGCCGTCCTATTGTCCTCTTAAGGAAAAAGAGAGAGATCAAGGGCATAGCTCCTTTCCTTGATGAAACAGGATTCATGCTCCCCTACACACCTCTTCACTTTCTCCTCTTGCGCCACATTGACCTTATCGTTGCCACCAGCTCCAATAAAAAAGACGCTCCAATCATCAAAGACGAGGAAGAAGGGATTGCAGAGCTCTGCGATTACATCCTGACCCACAACCGTCCCATCGAGGTCAGAGCCGACGATTCAGTGCTCAAGGTCGTTAACAAGCAGCCTCTTTTCCTTAGACGTGCCAGGGGATATGTGCCCTATCCACAGAGAGTTCCTCAAGGGCTGGAATCTCCGCACCACATCTTAGCGCTCGGGGGAGAGCTCAAGGATACAATCTCTGTCTATAAAAATGGCTATGTGATTACCAGCCAGTTCCTGGGAGACCTCGACGAGTTCCAGAACTATAAATACTTCGAGGAGACAATCCGCCATCTCACCAGGCTCTTCGAAGTTAAGCCTGAGCTTGTTGTCTCAGATTTACATCCTGACTTTAAGACCACAAGACACGCCCAGAAATCAGGCCTCCCTCATCTTCAAATCCAGCATCATTTCGCTCATGTTCTGGCTCCTCTTCTCGAACACAGAATCCCTCCCCAAAAAAAAGTCCTCGGCGTGGCCTTTGACGGCTACGGTTATGGAGAGGATGGATCGGCCTGGGGCGGTGAGTTTCTCCTGGCCGACTATTCATCCTTCCAAAGGCTTGCTCATTTCAAGCCGGTCGCTCTTCCTGGAGGGGATCTTGCTTCAAAACATCCTTGGCGAACAGCGGTCTCATACCTGATGGATATCTACGGCAGCCAGATTCCGAGAGTCAAAGCTCTGGAGAGAGTGAGCCGAGAGAAAATAAGAGGCGTGATGACCATGGTCGAGCAAAAGGTCAACAGCCCTCTTTCCTCAAGCTGCGGCAGGCTCTTTGACGCCGTCTCTTTTCTGCTCGGCCTCTCGCCCTTGGAAGTCGAGTATGAGGCAGAAGCGCCGATGAGGTTGGAAGCTATAGCTCGAAGGGAGATAGCAGGAAGCTATGGCTTTTCCCTAAATGGTTCTTCTGCCCCATTCCAGATTTCGTTTGATAAGACGATAAAGTCTGTTCTTAAAGAGCTGCAGCAAAACGTCCCACTCCCCATAATCTCTGCAAAATTCCATAACACCCTAGCTCAGGTCATATTTTTCGTGGCAGAAAGGGCAGAAAGAGATTTTGGGATTGACACTGTCGTTCTTGTCGGTGGCGTTTTTCTTAACAAAATATTGCTTCATGGAGCGGCAAGGCTTCTGGAAGGAAAAGGGTATAAAGTCTTGAGATCGGTGAATTACTCCCCCAATGATGAATCAATTTCAATAGGGCAGGTTGCCTATGCCTTGAATAAGATTAAAAACAAAAAAAATTTAATCAGGTCAAAATTTCCGAAGAAGAAGCATACTTAGTCTATTTTATCGACCCCGTCCATATGAACTTTTATTCCACCGACAAGAGAAGAAATGAGGTTGGCGAAGAACGCAGTTAAGAATCCAAAAAAAGAAAACGCCAGGAGGCCTAAAGCCCCACCAAGAACAGCATAGCTGATTCCTCCGAGCAAATTCCCGCGCACTTCCTGGAAAAAAGAAGGAAAAATCTTTGTCAATCCAAAAGAAAAATTGGAAGCCCCGATAATGGCTCCGATGATTATGCCCAGCAGAAGACCGGTAACTGCCGAGAAGAAAAGAAAAGACAGAGGATTCACTGAGCGAAGGATGAAGTTAGCCTGCCCTTTTTCAAAAAATGCCCTTTTGCTCCTTCTTACTTTTCTTATTCTTTCTCCGCTGGAATCAGATGATTCTGCAGAGGCTTGGCCGGTTTTATGATTCGCATTTTCATAGCCGCTCTTGTCCTCCTCCAAGCTTACTCCACAACGAACGCAGACCTCAGCTTCCAAATCATTGTCAAAGCCGCAGTGAATACAAATGGCCCTCTTTTCCAGAATCGAGGGAGGCTCAGACTGAATCCACTCCACTCCGTCAAAATAATACCATTTTCCGCTCTTGGCTCCGATCATCCAGAATCGCCCCTCGTCATCTTTCAGCCTCAGCCTCTCCAGTCCTCTGACGAATTCCTCCCGGCTGATTTCCTGAAGTCGAAATTTTTTCTTTAGCTGCTCAAATTCTCTCTCAATATCCTTGAACCTATTTCGCATTTCCTTAAATGAATATGCCCTTTTTCAGGAAAATTGGACGTAGACTTGAAGAGCTAAGCCTAAAATCTTCTCTTATTCTAAGAGAAAAACTTGCCTCCTTGTAATTACTTTATTTTCAATACATTTATAATTTATTTATTATCAATAAATTAAATAGGATGACTAATTTTTGTGCAATTTGTTGTATCTTCAATAAATTCAAAATATTTGGCTTTAAATTTTGCTATCTTTTCCACAAGTTTTCCACAGAATTTGTTAAAAAGTCCCTGCGCTGATTCCTGCCTCTTCGCTCTTTTCATAGACGGATTGTTCTCAACAGACTAAACAAATCATAGCCCTTGATAGGGTCTGGAATGAAAGAGAGGATGAAGATTAAAATCATCAGACAGCCGATGATTTTCCGCCCTGCCGAAAGAGGAGTTTCCTCATCAAGGACACGAGGATGCCTCAACCCCAGAAAAAGGATGATAAGCGCCCAGATGAGCCAGCCTACCCAGAAAAAAATGCCCATGATAAAGAAGACAAGCAAGAATAGATTGGCGATTTTTCGCGACTTCAGTCCTAACAGAGAATAAGAGATATGGCCTCCATCAAGTTGTCCCACAGGAAAAAGATTAAAGGAAGTAACAAGAATTCCAACCCAGCCGGCAAAGGCAACGGGATGGAGATAGACATCATAGCTCGCCGGAATATCTTTGAAAATCATTCCGCCCAGAATTCTGAGGAGAATAGATTCGCCAAAAGCGATGCCGCCCTCCTCAGGACTGATGGGAGGAACGAATTTAGAGAGAGAAAGCCCGTAGATGAGGGCCGGGAGTGAAAGGATAAAACCTGTCAAAGGTCCGGCAACTCCGATGTCAAAGAGCTGATGTTTTCTCGTTATGGGCGATTTGATCTTGATGAAGGCGCCCAGAGTTCCAATCAAGGTTGGAGCCGGAATAAAATAGGGCAGAGTGGCGTTGATTCTGTAATAGCGGCAGGTCAGAAAATGACCCAACTCATGGCCGAGCAGGATTCCCATAAGAACGGCCGCATAGATTATTCCCAAAGCGATGACCTGAGGATTTTTAGCCATCCCCAGCTCAAGAGTGAGCCGAGGATTCTGGATAGGAGCATCAGCATACTCAAAGTTGATAGCCAAGGTCATGCCCACCAAGATGGTGGAGGTTACGGTCAGGACAAAAAGCAGGAGGTTTATCCAGACATTCTTCTTTAGAGAAGAAAGAAGGCTCTTTTCTTCATAGACTGTGGTTTCTCTCTTCTCTTCCATCTCTCAGATAAAAAAATAGGAGTGATTGAAATCACTCCTAATCAAGGGAACCCTAAATCTTAGCGAATTATCCTTTTTCTTTTTCTTCCTGGAGGCGTTTAAACTTATCCTCTAGTTCTTCTCTTGTTTCTTTATGGTCGGGATCAGGAAGACAACAATCCACAGGACAAACAGAGGCGCATTGGGAATCGTCAAAATGCCCGACACATTCTGTGCACCTGTCAGGATCAATGGTATAAATTTCTTCTCCCGCTGAGATTGCCTCGTTGGGACATTCAGGCTCGCAAGCACCGCAATTGATGCACGCTTCAGTAATCATATAAGCCATTCTCAGCCTCCTCTCTAGGATAAAAAAAATTTATTATATA
>CAZJXZ010000201.1:0-4839 GCA_964549955.1 uncultured Eubacteriales bacterium | reverse complement strand
CCCCGATGGCCTGATGGAAGGCCAACGCTTCGCCGAGCGCCGCCCGAATGGCCCAAGGGTGCGTGCCGATCGCTTCAAACTTGCGAATGTCGTTGTCCTGCAGTTCCGGCGCCGCCTGCAGCGGCCAGAATTTTGGAATCATCTCCCGGCGTACATACAGGCAGCCGTTACCGATCGGCGCCAGCAGCCACTTGTGCAGGCTGACGCCGTAGGCATCGCACTCAAGGTCCCGCAGTTTGAACGGGAATTGCCCTAAGGCATGCGCGCCGTCAATGATGGTGACGATCCCCTTCGAGCGGGCCAGGCGGGAAATCCTTTGCACGGGGAAAAGTTGAGCCGTCAGGTTGGTAATGTGACAGAAATGGAAAACTTTTGTCTGCGGTGTGATGGCTTTCTCGAACCGCTGATAGAGGTCATCCTGTGTCGTTGGCACCGGGAACTGGAGTCGCGTCACCTTGATCCCCTCGCGCCGCATGCGCTGGTCCCAGGTCGTCAGCATGCGGGGGTAGTCCTGCTCGGTCGTGACCACCTCGTCGCCGGCCTTGAGGTCGACCCCGTTCTGGGCGATCTGCAGCGCCTCGCTTGCGCCTCGCGTCAGCGCCATTTCTTCTGGGTCACAGCCAAACTCTGCCGCCATCCGCAGGCGGATCGTCTCCACATTCCTGGCAATCATGCCCTGGTAATGGACAGGCAACATGTTTATCATGTCCATGTAGCGCCAGACGGATTCGAGCGCAACCCGGGGAGTAGGGCAAGTAAAGCCGTTATTGAGGTTGATCAGTGTCCGGTCCAGCTTAAAGGCCAATTGAACTTCCCTCCAGAAGAATTCGTCTTTCGCGACCTCTTCGGGAGTCATGTTCGCGACCGATTGAGTGGCTTCCATGACGCGCTCGAGGGCGTTGGCCTTGAAGGCAAACGCGGCTACTCCGGCGGCGCCAGCCATGCGCAGAAACGCTCGTCGGCTCCACATCCCAGACTTCATGTCAGACCTCCTCGAATTTAGATTTATGGTGATTTGGTTTTCGGCCGCATTGGCCGAATGAGCATCCTTATCCCTATCTCCCATCCAGGCATCTTGGAGATTTTAGATTAGGACTCGAATGGATGTCAAGGACAGCAGAGATAAAGGATGGCAAGATCAGCTATCGCCACAGAAAAGAGGTTGAAGAAAAGGACAGAGTTATTTTAGAATATTTTATAATATCATTTAAAAAATCAGAAGACGAGGGGCGAAGTAAGGTAATACCAAGAACTCAAAATGAAAAGATTATTTCTCATACTCTTGGTCGCGGCAGCCACATTGGTTTTCTCCATCCTTCTTATTTCCAAATCCTCTTCAATCCCAGCAGTGAAGCTCAAGCCGAGCAAAACCTTTGGCGGTATTGATGTGCCAGAGGAGGCAATGCTGAATTCTCCTTCTGATATGGTGATCAGCGAAGAGGGAGAAATCATCGTCAGCGATTCCCGCGAAAATAAGATTTTTATATTTGACAGCGAGGGTAAGCTCATCAGAAAATTCGGAAGGCAAGGAAATGGGCCTGGGGATTTGAATGGGCCTCGCTTTATTTGGATTGAAGATGGAACTATAAAAGTTTTTGAAGCACGCAATAACCGTATTCAGTATTTTTCAAAGAATGGAAAGCATATGAAAATCATGCCCTGCACATTCGATGTTGGCACGGGAATGCTCACTTTTGGTTTTAAAGATGACATCTTTTTTACAACCAAGGGATTCAGGACTGAAGATTTGATTCGACATTATCAGATTAATGGTCAGAAGCTTGATTCCATTGGCAAAATAGAAGGGAAGCCTTTTCAGTTTTATGATGTGTTCGAGATTCAGGAAGCGCTAATTAAAAAGGAGCTGCCTGATGCCTGCAGGAGCGACGTGCTTCTTCTTACAGCTCCAGGCGGCAGAGTTTATGCTCTATTTCAAGCTTTACCTTTTATTAAGATTTACTCTGTAAGGGGAGAGCCGGAAAAAACTGTCTCTTTAAATCTTCCAGAATTCGAGAAGATAAAAGACCGGTGTTCTCAGTTCAATGTTGAACTGAGAAAGAAGGGGATGCCTGGCTTCCAGGCTTTGAACTTCTGGAGGGACGGCGTCCTTATGGAAAATGGCGACCTGATTCTTTTGATACCCGACCCAGAAAAGATGACGCTCCTCCGTTTCGATAAAGACGGCAAGCCCCTTGCGCGCTATCAAGGCGTCGATGATGATATCTTTCTAATTGCGGCCCGCAAATCTTATCTATGGGCGTATGGCCGGGAAACACAAATATTTTATAAGTTTAAAATAGAATAATGACAACTTTTTTTATTTTTCAAGCTCAACAAGCCTCTTCCTGGCATCATCCACTTCTGGAAAACCAGGGTCAGAGTCTTTCCAGAGCTTGAGGAACCTCTGGTAATGCTCGACGGCTTTGCTTCTTAAGCCCTCCTCCTCGTAAATCTTCCCCAGCCTGTAGAGGCTCCGGCCGTAGATATCACCCCAGTAGAGCTTCCCTGTAGTCATGGTCAATATCCTCTTGTACTCTTCCTGAGCCTTCTCTTTATCGCCTGATGCATAGTAAGCCAGAGCCAGAGGCTCGGCAAAGATGGCCTGGTCATTTGTGAACGGGTCGAGCCCGAGCTGATAAGGCAACAAAGAAATGGCCTCTTTGAAATATTCGATGGCTCTGGAATAATTCTTTTTCTCCAGCTCGATGAGACCAAGGAGATGATGGTAGAGCCTCATCTCCTTTTTGTTCACGCCTTTATCTATCAATTCCTTAATATTGTTTGCTGTCTTCTGTGCGTCCTCAGCTGAATTCATCGCCAGTAAAGCCCGGCCTTTGTAATACAGCGCGCTTCTTTGCCATCTCAGGTCATCATCTGATTCTGGTGCGAGGTTCAAGGCCTTATCGCACTCTTTCAAAACATCAGCGGGGTGGCCAGACTTGAGATAATTATAGGCCAGCATCACATGAAAGCAGACTCTCCACCAGTTATCGCCGAGCTTTTGTGCAAGCTCCAAACCCTGTTTATGTTGTTGTCTTCCGTTCTCAAACTTTCCTTGCAATAAATTTAATGTGCCCAAAACCACCCGGCTGTATAAATGATATCCCAGTTCTTTCGTTTCAAGAACCCCAAGGTTTTCTTCTTCTGCTTTTGAAAAATCTTCTGTGCAGAAATAGACGATTCCTTTTATGAGTCGAGTGAAGACATTATCAGGATTAAGAGAAAAAGCTTTATCCGCTTCAGCCAGAGCAAGATTATGCTCTCCCTGTAAAAAATAATTCAGAGCCAGTTCTCTTCGGATTTCATCGCTCTCGTGGATATTTTGAATATAATCCTCAAGAACCTTGCGGGCAGTCTCATACATTCCTTTGGCTCTATAGGGTTCTGCTATATTGACATAGGGGAAAAAAGACTCATCTCTCCTCTGAATTTTGAAATTAAAACTCTCTATGGCCTTATCCCACTGTTCTATCGCCACATATAGAATTCCCAGGTTGCTGTTGGCAATATCGTCATCAGGATAAAGCTGGAGAAGTTTGGTGTAAGCTTCAATGGCCTTATCGTAAGTCATCTCAGAGTACCTGAAGAATTCTCCCTCGATGAGATACCGCTCTCTATCGGATAAGCGGTCTTTCAATTCAAAGGCTTTTTGAAGATATTTCTTCTTCTCAGAAAACATGAGCAGATTGTTATAGGCCATAGCCATGCTCCTGTAAGCCATGGCGAACTCTGGGTCGATGGCCAGCGCTTTTTCCATCATCTGGATACCTTTCCGGTACTCAGCTTTGTGATGGAATTCTCGCCCCTCGTTATAATATCTTAATGCCTCAGGCGAGCTGGTGGTAATCTCTTCGACTTTTTTATCGATGTCGGCAGCTATCTCTTCCCCTGAAAGCTTAAAATTGGCCTTGATTCTCCTTGTCAGCTCATCCACCATGGACAGGATGCTCGCCTCACCTTTTCCGTCAACGGACTCCGAACCCACAAGCTCTCCTGTGTCTGCCTTTTGAAGCACGATATTGATGCGGAAGTTATCGCCAGCCTTGGATAGATCTCCCTGAAGAATATGATTGACTCCTCCACGAGAAGCGACTTTCTTCAGCTCTTCCCTTGAATAACTTCTCGCTTCCTGGAGGTCCAACTGCCTGAGAGTGTCATAGAGATTATCTCCGCTCAAAACCTTGATGTACTTGGACTGGGCGAGGTCGGCTATCAGCAAATCGGAAAGAGCTGTCCGCCAGTGGTCAAAGTTTTGATCTCCGGTGTTGTTCTTGAAATATACGATTGCGACCGACGGCTTGCCTGAAGGAATAGGCAAAGCTTCTTTCCGGGGAAGAAGCTGCCAGATAACGACCGCTGCAGCCACAAGAGCGGCAACAACCAAGGTAGGGATTAACACCTTCCTCAAGTTAAAGGTGACCGTGATTTCTCTTGAGGTGCTCGGTCTCCTTTTGGGGACAATCCTCTCTGTGGTTGGCATGCCGGATTCTATCCGTTCGAGCTCAGAGCGCAGCTCTCCTGCGCTCTGGTATCTTTTTTCCTTTTCTTTTTCCAGGCATCTGAGAATCAAATGGCTGAGGTCTGCGGAAATCTGGGAATTGAGCTCTCTCGGATTACGAGGAGCCTCTGTTTTGTGCTTCATGGCCACGCCCAGAGGCGTCTCTCCTTCAAAAGGAACACGCCCTGTCACCATCTCGTAGAGGATGACTCCCAGGGAATAAATATCCGAGCGCTGGTCCACATCCTTGACTTCGACCTGCTCCGGAGACATGTATTCGGGCGTTCCGATCATCACCCCTGCGCCTGTTATTCCCTTGGCTTTGATGGAGCGGGCGATGC
>CAZJXZ010000200.1:0-4840 GCA_964549955.1 uncultured Eubacteriales bacterium | reverse complement strand
ACATCGACCTGGAAAAAGGAGGAGAGATAAATGAAAAAGAGATTGATTGTTTTCTCGTCATTTATCATTTTTCTAGGAATTAATTTCCTGTCAGTGGCCCAGTTCACGCCAGAGGAATTGGCAGAAAGAGCCAAGTGGGAAGATTTCCTGGCAACAGCCGAGGTTGTCGGCCAAAAGCAGTTCGGGACCCGAGAGGCAGTCACCAATCCCTGGAGGCTTACCCTGGAAAAAGATGGAATCAAGAGAGATGCCCTCTGGAAAAACCCAGAGGGACGGATGGCGGGCTATATAGAAGGCTGGAAATGGGAAATTGCAGCTTACCGCATGGATAAATTATTGGGCTTGAACATGGTTCCGCCCACTGTGGAAAAAAGGTTTCAGGCAAATCGAGGCTCGTGCCAATTGTGGATGGACGAGACAATAACCCTGAAGCAAAAAGAAGAGCAGAAAATAAAACTTCCCTCTTATAGAATCGGCTACTGGAACAGGGCAACCTACCTCCAGCGGGCTTTTGATAACCTGATTGCCAACGAAGACCGCCACCAAAACCAGATTCTCCTTACCAAAGATTGGCGGATGATTCTCATCGACCATTCCCGCAGCTTCCGCACCGACAAGGAATTTACAAAAAGCCTGATCTACACTGAAAAGCATAAAGAAGGCCCCAAGCTGATGAGAGAACTTCCTCGGGCTCTTGTGCAGAAAATCAAAGCCCTGGATTTTCAGATGATCAAGGATGCTGTCGGTGAATACCTGACAGATAAAGAAATCAACGCCATTCTCATCCGCAAGGAACTCATCATCAAAGAAATCGACAAACTCATCGCCCAGTATGGCGAAGAGAACGTCTTGTATGATTAAGCAGTCCGTAAAGGATTCCTATCTAACGAGCCGGTTTCGTCCCTCTTCTTTTGCCCGATAAAGAGCCTGGTCTGCCGCCTTGATAACATCCTGCGGGCTGGAGAACCGGCCTTGATCGTCAGCAACGCCGATGCTGATGGTGACTTCCTCTTGGCTGCGGGGTTTCTCATATTTTCTCCTGTTCTTGGCCTTCCTGCTGCGGCGCTCCTTGCTGCGGATGATGAATTTGGATTCTTCGACAACCTGCCTCAGAGCTTCCAGATGAGGAATAGACTCGCCGGCATCCTTTCCTTGAAAAATCATAGCAAATTCTTCTCCGCCATAGCGATAAGCCTTGCCTCCGCCTATTGCCTGCTCCAGCTTTGAGGCGACCAAACGCAAAACCTGGTCGCCGACTTGATGGCCATAGCGGTCATTGAATCTCTTGAAAAAATCGATATCAATCATGGCTATGGCATAGCGGCTCCCAAGATTGGAAAGGGCCTCATTAAAAGCCCGGCGTGTCGGCAAGCCTGTCAATTCATCCCGAAACGCCAGGCCAAGAGACGTTTCGATAACAGAAATGACCAGCGTCAGCCCAGCGGTAGCTAAGTAAATGGTCAATGCCGCTCGAGCCTTGCCCGTGTTTAGAGCAAAAAATGACAAAACAACAACCCAGATGAAGCCGCATTCAATGACACCGCGGCTCAATAAATAGCGAGCAGCGAGGATGAGGAAGACCAATCCAAAAACAAAAAGCGCTGGCTGGGCCATGTGAAGCGGTTTGAATGCAGGACTCTTGATGAATGAGTGTTTCAGCAGGAGGTCCAAGTTCCAGGGTTTGAAAACGCAAATCAAGACAATGATGATGGTTTGAAAAGCGATAAGGCCCAGGCGCCACAAATTGCGCTTTTCTAAAAAACCCTTCTCCCTCATCATGGAGATGAACAAAAGATTCAAAGGAAGAAGAAAAGAAATGGCATTGTAAACAATGTTTGCCGCAGCTCCTTTTCCGGGCCCCTTGGCCGCAAAATAGAAAAGCGACCTATCTGCAGCGGCCAGGAGGAGAATAACAAAAAAGAGCTGGCTGCGGTTAAAGCGCCAGGCGACTAAAACGCCTGCAACCCAAACAACATAAGGATAGATGCGGGTAAGAAAAGGCAGCTTTTCCACCAGGAACAAACGATGGAGAAGAAAGGCAATCAGCAGAAGAAACGCTCCAGGAACGAGGAAAGAGAATACTCCCCTTAAAGCTACGGAGAGAGCTCTCGTTGAGAAAAATTTCGGATTTTTCAATTTTGGCACTCTACTCTTTCAGCTCTCATTCGACAATTTTTGCTGAGTTGCCTATTTTCATCTAAATAAAGTTTATGCCACCTGGCCGGGATCTATATCGCTAACTTGGCTTGAAAATATATCACCAGGCACTGACCTGAGTCAACTTTATAGGGGAAACCGCTTCGCGTTCCCCCCTCCAACGGTCGCTTCGCTCCCTGCCTCCTCTTCTCGGGCGGGGCATGAAACTCCGACCTGCGATCAAGGGGACATACCCCCTTGGAATCCCCGGCGATCGGTTCCCCGCGGCAAGCCGAAGGTGCATATGAACCGATCGTCAATAAAGGACGAATGGTATTCATATTTCAGAAAAAATGAGAACCCAAGAAAAAGCGGAAGCAAAACGATTTTCTGGTCTCAGCCTTACTTAGGTATAAAAATATAATCTTTGAAACTTTTATGGCAAATTAATATTAAGATATAATATAGGCATTATCTCTTTAGTGAAGAAAAAGGCTTATAGAGGATGTCTCAAATCCAGGATTCAAGCCATGAAACATAAAAGCAACCGGAGGTTTAACATGATCAGAAAAGTAATCTTCCTTCTCAGCCTTTTGTTTTTTTCCTCGCTTCTCTCCTTGAAAGGCTATGCGGCGGATGTCCATGCTGTTATCGATACCAGCCGCACCTATATGGACTTCACCCGGAAATACACGAATGAATACTGGATAGCCAAGGATAAAACCTACAGGAAAGCAGACACTTTCATCTGGATCACCCGCAAAGACCTGGGCCTCGCCTGGAGCATAAACCTCAGAGACAATAGTTATATTGAAGAGAAAATAACCACGCCCGAAAAGCCTGCTCAAGCTCCTTCAGAGAAAGAAGTAGACATCCATACGCTCGGTTGGGAATACAAACCCCAGTATGACTGGTCGATCAAGGAAACAGGAGAAAAGAAAGACATTAACGGTATTCGCTGCGAGCTTGTCACTGCCCACGGGGAGGCTGATTTCTCCGAAATTAGCCTCGATGTCTGGCTGGTCACAGAGGCAAATATCCCCGGAAGCGCAGAGCTCTATGATTTAACTGTCGATGCGCTCAAAGGTGATATGGTGCGGAGTGCCATTGTCGAGGTGCTGATGAAATTCAAAAACAGAGCCCCCATTCATCGCATCGAAATCATCGAAAATCCGATTGCGCCGACCATCCGCCAGGAATCGCAGGTGAAAACGCTGGAAAAAACAGAGCCGCCTCCAAAAATCTACGAGCTTCCCGACGGATTGAAGAAAATTTCGATGGAAAGAAATTAAAAAGGAGGCAAAATCATGAATGCCAGGAAGAAAAGCTTTTTATTATTCACGGTCCTGTCGTTTGCGGCTTTCGCTTCTCTCTGGGCCCAGGAAAAGCCAAAATTCGAGCTGCCGTTGGCTGTCGCCTCTGAGCTCAGGCGGCTGGAGGAAACCTACCATGTCCTGGATTTCGCCGCAGAAAAAATTTGGCCAGGCTGGAAGAGCTACAAAGACTTCCCCTTTATGCTCAGCTTTGAAAACGGCCTGCGCCTCCTCATCGGCCATCCCGCGCCGCCTAAGGAGTTTGAGCTATTGCCGGATCATAAAATCCAGGACAAGAATGTCTATATTGACCGCACCAAGCTGGCTCCGCTCGAAATCAAAGAGCCTCTTTCCTGCGGCGGGGGAATTCTACCCTACGGCATGTCTGAAGGCAGGCCAATTCAGACGGTCAGCATGAATTTTTACAAGGTTCCCTTGAGTGAAAAGGAAGACCTATCCAAGATGAAGACAGAAGACCGGATTTTGATTTATATCCATGAGCTCTTCCACTGCTTTCAGCGGGCTAATGTTCAGTTCCAGTACGGCAATCTTCGTTACAATTCCGACGTTAACTATGCCCTCTATTCTGAAATTGAAGGCAGAGCCCTGGAAAAGGCATACGCTGAAAGTGATTCGGAAAAAGCTAAGGGCTATTTAAAAGATTTCATAATAGCCCGCGAGCTCAAGCGGAAGAGCATGACTGAAGCACAGCAGAAGGAGGAGTCGAGCGATGATGTCCGGGAAGGGACGGCCGTTTATTCTGAAGTGCGAACGCTCGAAATATTGAAAGAGGGCTACAAACCGCAATTGAACGCTACCGATGACCCTTATTATGGAGAATTCAAGGATATCGATTCCTTCCTTAAAAAATACACAGAGCGGCTGAAAAGCTCCAGCGAGAACATCTACGAGAGTAAGATGAAATGCTACGATTACGGCTGCTTCCAGGCTCTCCTCCTCCAGAGATTTTTCCCGGGATGGCAGGAGCCTTTTTCAAAAGAAGCTTGCTTGATGGATGATGAACTGCGAAAAAGAATTCCTGTTTCCGAAGAGGACAAGGCCGGAGCCCAGAAAAGATTCCAGGATGTTTATAATTTTGAGGAAATCAAAGCCAGAGCCCAAAAGGCCATGGAGGAAAGGGACTCCGCCTACAAAGCCCTTATCTCCCTTAAAGGAAAAGCCTACATCATCAGCTTCAAAGAGGTCCAGCAGTATGTGAGCGCAGTGGTCGACAAATCTAAAAAATCTTATGACCTAGGGCTGATTAAAACCTATCCAGACGGAATCGGGAAAATTAAGTTTGAGGATGTGGAGATTGATGTCCATCAGAAGCCTGCTGAAGTTAACCAGCTTTTCTACATCAGGCTCGTGGACACAGAATGGAAGAAAAG
>CAZJXZ010000199.1:0-4873 GCA_964549955.1 uncultured Eubacteriales bacterium | reverse complement strand
CCCATGTCCTCTTTCCGATCAGCTTGCCCAGGCCGAGCTTGCGGAACATCCAGGGCAGCAGGTCGCCGCCTGATCCTGCCGTCTCATCGATGAGCATTACTTTTGGACCTTGAATCGATGCTCCAGGAGTCTTGAGGTCAGCTCCGTAGCGCATGTGCCAGTAGCAGATGAAGGGACGCCTCAAGAGGTCGATATAATAATCTGCCACCGAGCCTCCGCCGTTAAATCGCTCATCGACGATGATCGCCTCTTTGTTGACCTGGGGGAAGAAGTAGCGCTTGAAATAAGTGTGTCCGAGCGTCGATGTATTGGGCACATAAACATATGCCACTCTGCCCTGCGTGGCCTCATCCACCTTTTTTAAGTTCCCTTCCACCCAGTCGCGATTTCGCAGCGCGCCTTCACTGCGGATGGGAACAACCTGGACTGTCCGTGATCCTGTGCCATCCGGATTAGGCCCGACTGTTATCTCGATAATTTTTTCAGCTGTGTTCTCAAAGAAGCTGAAGAGGTTTGTCGGTGGGCGAAGCTCTTTTCCCTGAACAGCCAGAAGATACTCTCCCTCCCTGACGTTGACTCCCGGCTCAGTCAAAGGAGAACGGAGCTCTGGATTCCAGTTCAGGCCGCCATATACTTTTTTAAACCGGTAGCGGCCATTCTCGATCGAATAATCTGCTCCGAGCAAGCCTCCTGGGATAGATTTAGGCTCGTCGATAGTATCCCCGCCTCCAACCCGGTGATGGCCGACAGCCAGCTCGCTGCACATCCACTGAATCACCCGGTTCAGGTCGCTGCGGCAGGAAAGGTGGGGAAGGAAAACAGCATATTTCTCGCGCATGGCCTTCCAGTTGGCACCGTGCATATTCGGAGCATAGAAATAGTCGCGGTTTATCCGCCAGGCCTCATCGAAAATCTGTTGCCACTCAGCCCTGGGGTCGATTGAGACTTCGATGGCATCAATGTTTAACTTTCCCTGGCCAGGCTTGATCTGACCTTCAACAGGGACGATTCCCCAATTGCCTCCAGACAAATAGAGCATTTTCTTCTTATCGGCTGAGAGAAAATAAGAATTGACATCGGTCATCAGGACTTCATCTTTTCGCTTGCTGAGGTTGTATTTATGAAGCTTTGTTTCCCTTCCAAAAGGGCCTCTGCTCTCTGAAGGAGCTTCAATATAATAAATCTCTCCCTCTTTTCCAGCCTGGAGGTTGAAGTAGTTCCCTTCAGCAATGGGGAGGGCGAGGATGCGGAAGTTGATGCCCTCGAAATCGATGGCTACAGTGACTGGAGCTTTCGGCTCTTTTTTTTCAGGCACTTCTTTTTTCTCAACGCCCTTTTCCTCATCGCTCTCCTTGGCCAGCGGAGAGGGAATGTCCTTGCGCAGCACAGCCAGATAGATGGCGCGAGTCATGCGCATGTCTGCATTCGACATGTCAAACCACTGCTTTATGGGACCGGCGTTGGTGGAAGCAAAAAAGTAGATGTATTTTCCGCTTTCGTCGAAAACAGTGTCGCTGACATCGCTCAACCCGTCGGTAATCGGGTAGGACTTGCCCTCTTCAATAGAATAAATATAAACCTTCTGAATATAAGCTGCTGTGTTCAAGGTGTAGGCAATCCATCTTGAATCAGGAGACCAGACAGAATAAATGCTTCGAGCACGAGTCGGGCCATAAAGATATTCTGAACCAATCTTCTTCATCGCTCCGGTCTTTAAATCGATCCAGTAGAGAGTCCAGGAATTATCTGTGAAGGAAATCTTTTGGCTGTCAGGAGACCAGAGAGGCGCATCATAAAATCCGGCTCCCTGGAGCTTGAACTTTTTCACTTCTCCCTTTCCATCCTGAGCCTTTAAGTGAAGCTCATACTCGCCGCTTTCATCCGAGAAATAGGCGATTGTCTTCCCGTCAGGCGACCAGGCCGGGGAGCGCTCGTGGACACTTGTTGTATTAGTCAGATTGCGCGGGTCTCCCTTCTCTTCAGGAACGGTCACTACCTCTCCTCGAAACTCGAAGACAGCCCTGGCTCCTGAGGGGGAGATGGAAGCGTTTCGTATGTAGCGTGAGCCCTTGACATAGCGAGCACGAACTTCGATCAAGTCTGCGGCCACACCGATGGTCAGCTTCTCGCTTCGAGCTTTGGCTGGGTCGAAGATGTGAAGATGAGCAGCTTGTTCGTAGATGATTTTCCCTGAGCCAGCAGAAGCATCGATGATGGGAAAATCCGTATAAGAGGTCAGCTGCTTGACATCCTTGGATTTTAAATCGTAGGAGAATAGGTTGAACTCTCCGTTCCGGTCTGAAAGAAAATAGACCTTCTCCCCTATCCACATCGGGTCGATATCATTCGAACGGCCTTGTGGCTGAGGAATCTTCTCTACGGACTGGTCGCTGAAATTATAAATCCAGATTGTGGAGACCAATCCTCCTCGATAATGCTTCCACTGGCGGAAAGCCTCGGAAAGAGGATTGTAGGCAATGCGCTTTCCATCGGGTGAATAAGCCGCCTTGAAAGCATAGGGAATTTTTAAAGGGGTGGGGAATCCACCTTCGACAGGAACTGTAAGAAGCTGGGTGTAGCGCCCGGAAAAAACATTGCGGGCTGATATAAAGAGCACTGAGGAGCCATCCGGCGTGAACCCGCGGACTATATCCGCTCCAGGGTGCCAGGTCAGGCGCTTGGGAACTCCTCCTTCGACAGGAACAAGAAAAACATCTGTGTTTCCATCATACTGGGCGCTGAAAGCCAAGAGCTTGCCGTCCGGAGAAAAAACAGGGCTGGACTCCATTCCTGGGGCAGTGGTCAAACGCCGCACTTCTTTTCCGTCGATGTCAGCCACCCAGAGGTCGCCAGCATAGGCAAAGGCAACATGGGTTTTGCTCATCGCCGGCTGGCTCAAGAGCTTTGTGTCCTTGATATCCACTTCTGCTTCAAGCAATAGAGGAAAAACGATAGCCATGGCCAGAATTAAGGGAAGATAACGAAAATATTTTTTCATGAAAACCTCCTTTGATATTGTGCTTTTTGAAATTGAAAGATTGACTGCCAAATCTTCATCAAAAAAAATTCTTAAATCGAAAGATGATGTCTTGAACGAATCATATATCATGAGAAAAATAAGAAGTCAAAGAAGGTTTGGGAGCGAGGCTATTTCCCAAACCTTTAGTATGGAATATTATTAGTCTTTTTTCCTGGAAACTTGGGTCCTGATATTATAGAATGAACGCGCTCAGGCGTGAAAGCTTAAAAGAGAATAAAATAGACTCTCTTTATGAATCCTTTTAAAGGAGAGCTTGGGATGAAAAGAAGAGAGGCTCTTCTCAGCTTAGGCAGTTTTGTCTTATTAAGGCCAAAATTGTTCTCAAAAGAAGGGAGGATTGAAAAAATGAAGAAAGAAATTAAAACAGAAAAAGCCCCTAAGGCTATCGGTCCTTATTCACAGGCTATCGAAGCCAACGGCTTCATCTTTGCTTCGGGTCAAATCCCGCTCAATCCCTCAACAGGAGAATTGAACACTGGTACCATAGAGGAACAGACCCGGCTTGTGCTGAACAATCTCAAGGCTGTTCTCGAAGCCGGAGGAAGCTCCCTGGATAAAGCTATCAAATGCACTGTCTTCCTCCAAGACATGAATGATTTCAGCAAAATGAATGCGGTTTATTCTGAATTCTTCAAGCCTCCCTACCCTGCCCGGGCCACTGTCCAGGTGGCGCGCCTGCCGAAGGATGTCAGGGTCGAGATTGAGGTTGTGGCTCTAAAATAAACAGCCGTCCAAGGCTAACTCCAAAGAGTTTTAGGAAATGAAAAAATAAGCTCTATAAGCCAGGCTTTACGAGATCATATATTCAAAAGAAGAATTAAAGAGCACAAAAACTGAATGTCCTGAAAGACTTCAGAATAAAAGCAATTATATCAGCATTAAGTTATTTTTCAGACAGAAATGTTAATTACGACGTAGCCTTCCCCTTGCCAGAGAGGCAAAGATGCCTCCGAAACAGAGGACTGCGAAGATCGTAAAGGAGGTCCTCATACTCTTCAGAAAGAGCGGATAAGACTGGGGAGTAATCTGAACCCGGCCGAGGTAAATGCTGAAAATCATCATCACCATTCCCATGCTTAGCATCTGACCGGTGAGCCGCATCGTGGCTAAGGTTGCGGAGGAGACACCATAATACTTTTTCTCCACCGAGCTCATGACAGCATTGGTGTTGGGCGAGGAGAAAAAGGCAAAACCTAGGCCAAGAAGGATCAAGAGAGCGATGATAAATATTAGAGTTGAGTTTCCTCCAAGCAAAGTCAGCAAGACAAGCCCGACAACTGTCAGCCCCATTCCTGTCGAGGCAACAAAACGAGGCTCGATTTTATCCGAGAGTCTCCCAAAAAGGGGCGAGAAGATAGCCATGACTATCGGCTGGAAGACCAGAATTGAGCCCGTGTTCTGAGGGCTGAGCCCTTTTATGTATTGCAAATAGAGGCTGAGAAGGAAGGTCACAGCCGAAGTCGCGCTATAATTGACAAGAGCGGCCAGATTGGAGAAGGCAAAGACAGCATTGGTTCTGAAAAGATTTATGTTTAAAACCGGAAACTCGACTTTCATCTCCAAGACGACAAAGGAAAATATCCCTAGAATGGCAAGTGTGACCAGAACAAACCCTTTGGTTGCAGGCAGCAAGGAAAAACCATAGATGAGAGAAACAAGGGCGAGGCTGTAGATGACTGAGCCAGCGAAATCGAACCTTTCCCCTCTTGCGCCAGCCCATTCTCCCTTCAATTTCCATAAAGCCAAAAAAATGATGATGAGGCAGATCGGAACGTTCAGATAGAAGATGCTGCGCCAGCCGAGGTTCTGGGTCAAGAGCCCTCCCAGGAATGG
>CAZJXZ010000198.1:0-4904 GCA_964549955.1 uncultured Eubacteriales bacterium | reverse complement strand
CCATCTTCTTCAAGGAAATTCGACGATACAACTCTCTTAGCCGCGCGGGGCAATGTAAGCACAGCCAGAGAATCCTCGCCCTTGGCCTCATACCACTGCAAAACCCAGGCGTCTGAATCTTCTGCTTTCTTGACAGTGGTCAGCACAAGGTTTGAAGGCTCGAGTTTTATAAAAGAATGAGCCTCAGGCAGGCTGCCCTTATGAACCTCAGTCTTGAAAGGAAGAAGAGGATAGTTGAACTCGTATCCTCTCTGGACGGTCATCGCCTCTTTCCATGTTCCCTGGTGGGGATAAAGGGCATACTCTATGGAATGCTTTCCCCTATCAGCTGTCGGGTCTGGCCAGTTCGGGGAGCGAAGAAGAGAGAGCCTGATGATGTTTCCTTTGATGTCGTGTCCGTATTTGGAGTTGTTGAGAAGGCTCACGCCGTACCCGCTCTCGGAAAGGTCTGCCCAGCGGGCTGCTGGAACTTCAACTTTTGCCTTTTCCCAGGAGGTGTTCATCTGGGTCGAGCGCTGGATGGAGCCGAAGGGAATCTCGTAGCTGGCAAAAGTGCTGTTGACCGTGAGCGGGAAGGCGACTTTGAGCATGGTGTGCTCTTCCCACCAGTCGACATCTGTCTTGAAGTCGATGCGGTCCAGCCCGCTCAAAAGGATGATGTCCTGGGTGAAGAAACTTGACGGGAAATCTTCTGTCGGAAAATCTTTTTTCACTCCTGGCTTGAGGTAGTCACGGTACAGCCTGAGGACGACTCTCACCGGCCCGCTCTCCATAATTTCAGTTTTTCTCAATGTTGAAGGAAACTTCTTGCCAGTGAGCCCGATATTCCAGGCGTCCCATTGGGCAGGAATGTCTTCCAGGAGTTGAAGCTCATTTCCCGGTCCGCTCAGAATTTCTTTTCCATTTCTCTTGTCGATGATGCTTTTAATCCAGCCCGATTCAGGGTCAACTGCGACTTTGTAAAACTCATTCTCTGCTTCGGCTTTAGAAATTTTTATGTTCGTAGTTTTTACTGCAGGCTTCTGCTTTTTGAGCACATAGGTCTTGTATCCAAGGGCAGGGATGTTTTCAGCGACAAAGATAATCTCCCGCGCATACATTCTCGCCGGCACAATCTGGGAGGCGATCTCCTTTCCCTGAAGGTCGAAGACGGCATATTCATTCATGTCTGCTTCGGGAAGTCTCAGCTTCACCACATCTGTCCTCTCCCAGGAAAGTGGATTGAAGACAGAAAGAGGCATGCCTTCTTTGACTTTTGAAGTGTCAATATTCCTTGATATGAATTCCAACGCTTTCCGCAGCTCATAGTTTCCGATCATCTGGGCATCATGGTATTCTTCAGCAGAGTCAATATAGACTTCTCTGATGCTCGAGCCGGGCAATATGTCGTGGAATTGGTTGAAAAGCACAATCTTCCAGGCCTCTTCAATCTGGGCATTCCTGGGCTCTGCTCCGAGCGTGGTGGCGATTGTCGAGAATTTCTCGACATCGGTCAGCAGAACTTCGCTCGAACGGTTGGACTTCTTGTTCTTGGCCTGAGTCGTGTAGGTTCCCTGGTGGTATTCCAGGTATAGCTCGTCCTTCCATATCGGCACAGAAGAAAGGTCCTGCTTTTTAATCCAATCGAGGTACCGAGATGCTGTTCCGTATTCGATCGAAGGATAGACGTCGAGCGACTTGAGATGCTCGATGCGCTCAATCATCTCCAGTGAAGGTCCTCCGCCATGGTCGCCCACGCCGAAGAGAATCATCATCTTGGTCATGCCGGTGTTGGCTTCAAACTGGCGCATCCAGTCCACAAGGCGGAAAGGGTCTTCGACTGTGTTCACATAATCAAAAGGAAAATAGGTGAGGATGTGGGAACCGTCAGGACCCTCCCACCAGAAGAGCCTGTGAGGAAAGACATTGGTCTCGTTCCAGCCGATCTTCTGGGTGATGAAGGCTCCGATGCCGGCGTTTGTGTAGAGTTGAGGCATGTTCCAGTTGTATCCGAAGGAATCCGGATTCCAGCCGATCTTGATGTCTGTCCCGAATTTTTGAAGGAAATAGCGCTTGGCGTAGAGAAGGTGCCTCATCCAGGACTCGCCGCTGGGCAGATTGCAGTCAGGCTCGATCCACATTCCTCCGATAAGCTCCCAGCGCCCATCCTTGACCCGCTCCTGAATCTTGTTGAAGGTCTCAGGATACATCCTCTCCATCCAGTCATAATAGGCGGCCGAGCTCTGGGTGTAGGTGAAGTCTGGCTTCTTGTCCATCATCTTCAGGACAGAATCGAAGGTGTTCCGCGCTACCTGGACAGTCTCCTTCTCTCTCCAGAGCCAGGCGGCGTCGATGTGGGCATTGGCGTCAAAATAAAGAGTGAATTTTTTTGCATACTCTGCAACAGGTTTTAACCTTGCCCGGACTTTGGCGAACGAAGAATTGAATTTTTCAAGATTGCCATTCTTGAGAGCCTCGACATCGACCTGAGCAGCAACTTCCTGAAGCAGGCTGTTGAGCCGTGTCTTTTCAGCCCTGTCGAATTTCGATTTATCGCTCCCAGGGTCTTCACGCCTCCAGGAACTGGTCTGATAGGTATCGAAGCTCAGGAGCTTCTGCCCTACCCTAAGGCTCAGCGATAGGTCCTGAATGGACTGGCGAAGCTGAATAAATTTTTCAAGCTCCAGCTCAGCCCGGAGAAGACGCAAAGGCCCTCCTGTGTTGATGGCTTTGATAACCACAAGAAATTTTTCTCCAGGCTTGGCATCCCTGGTCAGCTCGAACTCTCCGTTCCAGGGAAAATATCCCCTGCTTTCTCCGTTAACCCAGATATATCCGGCATCATCGACTGTCAGCATGAGCTTTGCCGTCCCGCCCATCGGCTGGCCGAGCATGCTCTTAGGAAGGACAATCTCCTTCCTCAGCCAGCAGTAATCCAGGGAATGACGTTCCCTGAGCTTCATTGTCTGCCACGAGGAGTCGTCGAATCCAGGCTGGCTCAAGGATGCGGCGTTCGAATCATCCTTGCTCACCTGGGAGCTGTATTTCCAGTTGTCATAGGAAAGCGTTGTCAGGGAATTCAGAGTCTGGACAAGCTTGTCCACGTTGGTTTGGGGAAGAAGAAGAGCCGAAAGAGCGAAAAATGCAAGAAGAATCATTAAAAATTTTTTTATTGCCATCGTCCTGTTCATTAGTTCTCTCCTTTTATTTGAAAAGGCATATCAAATTTCAATTCCTTCCAGGGCGGCAGAGCGGACAACGGTGATCATCTTGCTCAATTTTCTGAATTCTTCTGGTGTATAGCATAAAAAATCAACAGGATACTTCAGATTCCAATAGTTATACATTTTTGATCCTCTCTGGATAAAATCAAGTCCTTTAAATTTGGGACTGACTATTATCAGGTCTATGTCGCTTTCTGATTTTCCCTTTCCTGACGCTCTTGAGCCAAAAAGGATCATTTTGCTGATAGGATAAGCTCTATTTACGACCTTCTTAAAATTTCTCAGTTTATATTCTAAACTTGCTTTTTTGCCCATTGCAGAACCTCTTTAGAAAATTTTACGAATTTTCTTGTCCGTTCTTTTTCAAGTGTTGTCTCGGGAATGTTGGGGTATCGAGTCGATATATAAATCATCGTAAGTTCTTTACAACCCTCTTCTAGGTCTTGAGGTAAATGGATTGCTCTGGCCAGAAAAACTAAATCGTGCGTCTTTACTATTTTTTTTGTTTGATGAATCAATACAGCCTTTAACGCTTTTTCAACACACTGCTGGCAGAAAAAAGCAGCAGCCTCATACTTCTTGCCTTTTAAAAGATATATTGAGGTTGCAAGGTCCTTCTCTGCCCTTGCCAACCAGTTTTCAATTTCTTTTCTCATTACGTCGGACCGTCATGTTTTGAAATCAAATCTATTTTCTTTTTTATTATCACAAGAAACAAGAGATTTCAATGAAGTAGCATGATTTGACATTTTATTATTGGCTGATTAATCTTTCCTCACATTGATTTTTGAAGAAAGGAGGAGCTATGCAGAAGAGAATTTTGTCCTTGCTCGTAATCCTGCTCTTTACAGCAGTCGGCTTTATTATTGCCTTGGATAAGGCCAAATCGCAGGCCATTTCAACCAATAAAGACAGGCTGCTGACGATTGCGGTCCAGGGTCAGGTCGCAGCAGCCCAGCCCGCAAGGGGATATACCGTAACCTGGGATGGAAAGCCCAAGATGGCGATTGGAACTGGCGGTATCAATTATAATTTGAAAATCGGCGACAGAGTCTTCGGCTGGGCCTCCAGCGACAGGGCCACCGTAGGCGTTGCCACAGAAGGAATTGGAGAAGGCCGGTTCGGAGATGCCTGGTCTACCTATACTTCTCTGGGTAATGAGGTAAAAATCTTGAGCGGCGAGGCGAAGGGCGAAAAGGGAGTTATCATCGGCAAGTTCGGGAGCTATGTCCTGGTTCATTTTGAGGATAACGTCCTGGAGAGGCTTGCCATCGGCAACAGCCTTCAGGTGAAAGCAAGGGGAATCGGACTTGAGGTCGAAGGGTTCAAGGATGTCTTTATCCACGGCCTTTCGCCCGAGCTCCTGGAAAAGCTCGACATCAGGAATGTCGATGGCAAGCTTGAGGTGCCAGTGGTCAAGGAGATTCCAGCTGAAATCGTCGGCCAGGGAGCGGGCGGCTCAAGCCTCTACGGCAACTGGCACATCCAGACCTGTTATCCGCCTGACATCAAGAAGCACGGTCTGGACGAGCTGCGTTTCGGAGACCTCGTCCTTCTTAAGGATATCCAGACTGACTATGGGAAAGGCTATTACAAAGGCGGCGCGACTGTGGGCGTTGTCTGCAGCGGGCCGAGCGACATCTCGGGTCTGGGCATCGGCGTGACGCCGATTCTTTCCACCAGGTTCGATAAGCTGACGGC
>CAZJXZ010000197.1:0-4907 GCA_964549955.1 uncultured Eubacteriales bacterium | reverse complement strand
CCACGGGGGGATGGGTGCAGCGAGGACGGACGGGGAGCATGCCGTGCCAGGACCCTAGTCAAAATTTTATGATTATCACGGAATTGAGGATGCTTACTCTTTCAAATTTGACTTTGGGATTTTTATGCGTTAAAGACTATGGGGGAGAAGAGCAATGACCTTATCCTTCATTGATTGGAGTTTGATTGTCGCCTATTTTATTTTATCGCTGGTCATCGGCTCCATTTATGCCAAGAGGGCAGGAAAGGGAATCGAGAGCTTCTTCATTTCTGAAAGGGCTTTGCCCTGGTGGCTGGCAGGGACTTCGATGGTGGCTACAACCTTCGCAGCAGATACTCCCTTAGCTGTGACCGAGATTGTGGTCAAAAACGGCATTGCCGGAAACTGGCTCTGGTGGAATTTTGTTTTTGGAGGAATGATGACCGTCTTTTTGTTCTCCAAGCTGTGGCGAAGGTCAGAAGTCTTAACCGATATCGAATTCACCGAGCTGCGCTACAGCGGCAAGCCTGCGGCTATTCTCAGAGGTTTTCGTGCGGTCTATCTTGGCCTGCCCATAAACTGCATGATTATGGCCTGGGTGACACTGGCCATGACCGCCATACTCGAAGTGACTTTTTCCTTCCCGAAGATTTTGGCGCTCGTCATTTCCCTTGCTTCTGCTGTTTTTTACACAGTTTTATCAGGTTTATGGGGCGTGGTTATCACCGATTTTTTCCAGTTTATTATTGCCATGGCCGGTTCCATCGCCCTGGCCGTGATCGCTGTCATCCAGGTGGGCGGAATTAAAGCTCTCAAGCTAAAAGTCCTCGCCTCCCATCCCCAGACTTTGAGCTTCTTCCCGACAGTGGGCTCGACGGCCCTGCCTTTGCTCACCTTCTTTGTTTACATTGCCGTCCAGTGGTGGTCAACCTGGTATCCTGGCGCAGAGCCGGGCGGCGGAGGCTATGTCGCCCAGAGGATATTAGCTACCAAGGATGAAAAACATTCTGTGCTGGCCACATTGTGGTTCAACATCGCCCATTATGCGCTCAGACCATGGCCCTGGATTCTTGTGGCGCTGGCGGTAATTATAGTTTTTCCCAACCTCTCCGACCCGAAGCTCGGCTATCCAAAGATGGTCGTCTCTTTTTTGCCTGTTGGATTAAAGGGTCTGATGATTGCCGCCTTTTTTGCCGCTTTCATGTCCACGATCGTCACCCATCTTAACTGGGGAGCATCCTATCTGGTCAATGATTTTTACAAGAGGTTTGTCACTAAGAAGGCATCATCTGCTCATTATGTCTTTATCTCCAGAATCTTGACTGTCCTCCTAATGATTTTTGCCGGAATTGCCGCTTATCAAATGCAGAGCATCAAAGGAGCCTGGGAGCTCCTCCTGGCCATCGGAGCAGGCACAGGCCTTGTCTACATCTTGAGATGGTACTGGTGGCGGATAAATGCCTGGAGTGAGATAGCAGCCATGGCCTGCTCTTTTGTGGTGGCCGCAGTTCTATTGAAAACTCGTTTTGGCGCACCCGGGGAGTTGAACTGGGCCTACAGAATGCTGATCACAGTTGGCATAACGACTTTGGTCTGGCTGCTTGCCACATTCTTGACCAAGCCGGTCGATAAAGAGCACTTAATTAATTTTTATAAGAAGATCAAGCCGGGCGGGATGTGGAAGCCTGTAAAGAAAGGAATAGAGGTTGAAGGAAAAGAGACAAGAATTCTAGCGGATATTGTGAACTGGCTTCTGGGAATTGCACTTATCTACTGCTCCTTATTCGGCATCGGAAAAATCGTCCTGCTCGAATTCAAGACAGGGATCCTTCTTCTTCTGGCTGCAGCTTTTATAAGCATCATACTTTATAAAAATATCTCGAAAGCGAGAGCGCAATAGATTTTATTGACAAGGGTGAGGGTTGAGGAAGCTTTCTTTCTAAGAAAACTTAACATAAATTTGGTTGGGTATATTATAATCTTATTTTAAATATCCATTTGACCGAGACGAGAATGAGTGAACATGCAATAAAAGTCGAGCACCTGACCAAACAATTTAACGGCTTCATTGCTGTTGACAAGGTTTCTTTCTCAGTGAACACAGGCGAGCTCTTTGGCCTCCTCGGCCCAAACGGCGCTGGCAAGACGACGACGATTAACATGCTCTCCACCCTGCTCAAGGCCACTTCAGGCTATGGAGAAGTTGCCGGGTTCGACATCTCCAAGAACAAAGACGATATCCGGCACAGCATCGGAGTTGTTTTCCAGGAACCTGCCCTTGATACCAAGCTCACCGGAAGGGAAAACCTGGAATTCCATGCGATGATGTACGGAATAGGCAAGGAGGAGAGGCAGAAAAGAATCAAGCAAGTCCTGGAGCTCGTCGAGCTTACGGATAAAGCAAAGGTTCTAGTTGAAAAATATTCAGGCGGCATGAAGAGAAGGCTGGAGATTGCCAGAGGCTTGATCCACAAGCCCAAGGTTTTGTTTCTTGATGAGCCGACTCTCGGCCTTGATGCCCAAACTCGAAGGAATATCTGGGACTATATCAAAAAATTGAACAAAGAGAGTGGGGTAACCATCATCCTCACCACTCACTATATGGAAGAGGCAGACTACCTCTGCCACCGGGTGGCCATCATGGATTACGGGAAATTTGTGGCCATGGACACACCGGCCAGGCTGAAGGATATCCTGGGCGGTGATGTTGTTTCTATGGAGGTTGATGGAAACGCCGAGGCGCTTATGGCTCAAATAAAAAGCTTTGCCTGGGTCAAGAATATGACCAGGCATGACGAAACTCTGAGTTTAACCATGGAGAAAGGCGAGAGGAGGATTCCGGAATTGATCCGCGCCGCTCAGAAGATTGGAGTGAATGTTACTTGCGTCCATCTGCGAAAGCCGAGCCTCGAAGATGTGTTTTTGCATTTCACCGGAAGGACGATAAGAGGGGAGGAGGCAGGCCAGAATGACCGTCACCGGCAGATGATAATCAGGAGGGCCCACGCCAGATGATCAACAAGACTGCTGTTTATGTCTTATGGCTGAGGGAGATGAAGAGGTTTATCAGGGCAAGGTCTAGAATAATCGGGGCCCTGGCTATGCCCCTCTTCTTTCTGGCCTTCCTGGGCATGGGATTTAGCCGAATGAATGTCCCGGGCTTGACCGCAGGAGTGAATTACATCCGTTTTTTAGTCCCGGGAATACTCGGGATGAGCATTCTTTTCTCTTCAACTTTTGCCGGTCTTTCCGTGTTATGGGACCGAGAGTTTGGATTTTTGAAAGAAATCATGGTTGCGCCTGTCAGCCGGGTCTCCATCGTCCTGGGAAGGATTGCCGGAGGAGCGACAACAACCTTGATTCAGGCCGTGCTCATTCTTTGTATTTCTTTTCTTGTCGGCTTCAAGATAACCACCTTCCCTTTGTTTCTCCTTGGAATTGCTTTCATGGTCTTGGTTGCAGTGACATTCATCGGCCTGGGCTTGATATTCGCTTCGAAGATGAAGGACATGCAGGGCTTCAGCATCGTCATGAACTTCGTCATCTTTCCCATTTTCTTTTTGTCCGGTGCGCTTTATCCCCTTGAAAATTTTCCCCGCTGGCTGAGATACGTTTCCCATCTGGACCCCCTGACTTACGGCGTTGACGGCCTGAGAGGGGCTTTGATCGGCGTCTCTTCACTTTCAATCTTCTCCGATTTTATCATCATGCTTTTCTTTTCATCGGTGATGATCGGGCTGGGTGCCTATTTCTTTGAGAAGAGTGAAAGCGTCTGAAGGGCAGCCTATCTGGAATAGCTTCGCTCCCAATCAGGGGAAACTAATCGCCTTTTTCTTGTGTTGTTTTTTCTGGAAGCTGCTCGGGCATCGCCTCGCTGGCACGGTCCAGCTTATCCGAGAATTTTTCCAGGCGCTTCTCCGCCTCATCAAACCTGCTTTTGGCGTTGCCGAGGTGAGTTCCGATGATTTCAAAATCATTCTTGAAGCGGCCCAGGTCTCCCTTGAGCCGCGCCAGGGATTGAAAGATATCCTGGGCTGATTTTTCAATCTGGAGGCCCTTGAGGCCGAGGATGATGACCTGCAGATAGGCGAAGAAGGAGTTGGGCGAAACAGGGAAGACCCTTCTCTCCATGGCGTAGGAAAAGATGCTCCGCTCTTCGCCGAAGCTTTCATCCTTGAGGATTGTCTCGTAGTAGATGTTCTCTGCCGGGATGTACATCAGTGCAAAGTCATAGGTGCCTTCATCAGGAAGGATGTATTTTTCGCAGATGCTGTCAATATGCTTTTTGACATCGGAGGCAAATTTTTTTCTCAGGTCTTCTTTGGTCTTGCCGTCTTCTTCAGCGAGGAACTTTTTAAAATTCTCAAGGGGAAACTTGGCGTCGACAGGGACAGTGTTCTTTCCAATTCTAATGATGGCATCAACTTTTTCTCCGCTTTTGAATTTATGCTGAAGCTCGTAGTGAGCAGGAGGCAGGGTTTGAGCCAGCAGGTCGCCGAGGAAGAGCTCGCCGAAGCCGCCCCGGAATTTTGGGGCTCTGAGCAAAGCCTCCAGGTCCGAGATATTCTTCGCTTTTTCTAGAACCTCCTGGGTTGCGGCTTCCATCTTTCCCATGTCCTTTTTGACATCGCCCAGAGTGCTGCCGATGTCCCCAGAAGTTTTCTGGAACTGGAGGCTCATGTTCTGAAGCTGCTGGTTCAAGGTTTGGGTAAGCTGCCCGATTTGCTGCTGCATCAAAGAGAGTGCTGGATTTTCAGACTGAGATTTCTTTAGCTCCTCGATTCTTGATGATGTTTTTTTAAGGGACAGGGCAAGGAAGATAAAAAGAATGATCAGCGCAGCAACAAATAGAATTAGGAGGATGTTCAAATTCATCAGGCTTTTCCTTTTGCACACATTATATAATCAACAAAATGGAGACACAATAC
>CAZJXZ010000196.1:0-4910 GCA_964549955.1 uncultured Eubacteriales bacterium | reverse complement strand
AGAGTAAATTGCTTTGTTAATAATAGCAGCCCTCATCGTTGGATGTTTTCGACTGCGCTTCTTACCTTTGTAGTTTCCTCTCCTTTTTTTGGGAAAAGGGATTTGGCATAGCTGAGACCTGCTCTAGTAAGTTGCGAATAATCAATTCTTTGTCTCGGGTGCGCCAATAGTTGTACTTCCGTCAATCTCTAAACCTCTTCTTTTTCTTCTTCATTTTCTTTCTATTTCTAAGTCCCATCCGCGACCTATTAAAAATAATATAATAGGATAATTATATTCTTTTTGCATCAAAAACCAATTCTCGGGCACACTGACGTTGCACAAAGAATTTAAATATGCTATTCTTATCATAAAAATGGGAGGTGAACATCGTGCCCACTTTTTCCGTGAATATGAAGCATACCGTTGAATCTTGTCCTCTGTTTAACGCTGAGCTAAAAGCGAAGTTCAAGGGAGTTATTGGCAAAAGAGAGGAAGTTGCTAAAAAGCATGGAGTCAAGGTTTTGAGCGCATGGAGTCCAGTGTTAGAGCACCTGATCTTCTATATAGTTGAAGCGCCATCTCAAACAGCTGTAGAAGACTACTTCAAGGAAATAGGCTTTGCCTTCTGGAACAACGTTGAAATTCGACAAGTCAAGCTCGTCGAGGACGTATTGAGAAGCATCGAAAAATCCTAGAGAGTTGAAGGATACTCTTTAATGGCATCAGTGTAAATATTAAGCGGAGATTATGTGAAATATTTATTTTTTTGTATGCGAAATTAAAAGTTTAAAAAAAAGTTTTTGAGTTTTAGATTAGTGGAGTCTTCGCGTGTATTGCAGTCCCACTAGAATTGCTATGATTAGCAGTGCGCCTTCGAATCCAGGTGCTGGTTTGGTTGGTGTAGGTGTTGCAAGCTGCTGCGCTGTTGGATTCAATCCAAGGGCTTTGAAGTCTACTATTGGCTTGTCGCTGTGGCATTCTATGCACTCCACTGGCTTCTTCTCAATGCCGTGGCTCACTGTATAATACAGGTTTTCGGTTCTAATGGTTGCATTGGGATATTTGCCATTTGCATAGCTGCGCATGTACTCAGGGCTGAGATATCTATAGACCTTGCCGGCAATTGTCACTGTAGTTGCATTTTTCGCTGCTTCATCAAGATCTTTTCTTGGAACTGGCTTTATCCAGTCAGGCGTACCCTTCGGTCCCTGTGCATAATAAGTGGTTAGCACTTCGTTGAATGGCGCTAGCTTTCCATCCCCCTTGCTACCAGTTGGTATCGTTAGAACCTTAAATGGAGATACGGTATCAGCTTTTACTCTTTCTCCATTCCACCACTTTAGCTGGGCTATGTTCTCACTGGCAGATCTGAATTCGCCATATGGATTGCTCCAACCAACCAGGGAGGCATCCTCTATCAGTGTCCAGTTTCTTACTTTTAGTCCCAGTCCTGGTCCAGAGGCTAGTTTCAGGCTATGGCATGCGGTGCAGGTAAAGTAGTTCAAATGCTTATTCAGCACAGGTTCAGCCTTATGGAGAGCTGAAATGTTATGGCAGGAATCGCAGTTCTTCATCTCCACATTGTCCAGTTGATCTGCTATTTTCACATCAATAGCATTGCCCTTCGCAAAATTATGCTTATTCGTGGACATTGGGACATGACACGAAGTGCAATTGGATAGCTTTGTCACATGCACATCGAATTTTGGATCGCTCCAGTTGGTCGATCTCTTCCACTCATCAGCAACTTTATGGCAAGGTGCTAAACCACAGGTATTAAATGTCATATTCTTTGTAAAAACTGGCTTCACGCCTTTCATCGATACGCTGTAATCCCAAGTCTTATTTATCTTATCATAGCCTATGCTTAGCGATCTCGCGGTATAGTTATACCCGCTTGCTTGGTGGCATACTGCACAGTCAATGGGCGCCTTTGGTTCCTGAGCACCTCCGCCAACGTGGCATCTTCCGCAAACAGCATGGGTATCTCCTCCAACATTTGGATATAAGTAGTTGCGTGAGGGTATGCATACGGATACAAACATTCCCTCTCCCCCATCGTTCGGCCCATTGCCTTGCGTGGCATGATAAGCGCTGTTCATCTCATTGTATTGCTTCGCGTGACACGGCTTGCACTGAGTACCATTTTTATATTCTCCAATGTACCCGCTGTGGTCTGACTCTGCATTTACATTGCCGATAAAGAGTATAAGAATGGTTAGGAGCAGCAGTAAAAGAACCCTCCTCATTTTTAACCCCCTGTTTTCCGCTACCAACTACTTATTCGCATATATTTAAAAACTTTCTATTTGTTCGGGAGTGAGGATTAAATGCACATTATTAATAAATTGCGCTATTTAGCCACAAATAAAAAATAGTTATAAAATTTTGCATTCCTGCGAGTTCTTCGACTAGATTTGTATAAAATTGACTTCTATTTTGAACGTAGTCTTTTCTAGAGTAGAAGTAAGGATTTTTTAAAGCTATTAAACAACGTCATCCCTTTCTTTGTAAACTTAGTAAATCTAACCCCGTCTCGAATTTCGTAAACAGTAACTTCCTTCAACCCAGCCAACAAATCTTCTCAATAGACTCTCCTTTCTCGCTATTCGACATTCACATTGAAAACCATCTTTATCTAATCCGTGACAGCGAAGATAAGAACCTTCATCTGCATGGCATTCTAAGTCGTGACCGCATTTCTCACAATACATCAGTATCTCTCGCTAGTCGCTTTTCAGGCTTTATTCCCTGCGGACAACTCCAAAATCGCTTTAGCCCATGCCATTTATAAGTATTATCAAAATCACAGTTCGCGATAATGTCATTCCATTTTTTAATATATTCATCCAAACAACATCACCATTCACTAAGTTGAAAAACTACTCAAGTAAAACCATATCTCTTTGCATGTAAAAAAATGTTTTTTAGACTTATA
This sequence comes from uncultured Eubacteriales bacterium, assembly GCA_964549955.1. GTDB lineage: Bacteria > Acidobacteriota > Aminicenantia > Aminicenantales > Aminicenantaceae > CAZGMN01. The sequence goes on along the minus strand of CAZJXZ010000196.1, from coordinate 1,990 downwards.
GAGTTATTAGTTCGATCCAGAATAAGTTCCACTATATATTTCTAAATCCAGCAAATGTGATTTCAAACTTATTCCACTCTCTCTCAAGGACGATTACGACGACTTGCAGTAATCCTTTACTAAGCATTCTTTGCACTTCTTCTTTTTGCAATATTGTAAGTTTATCCTTACAAGCTTGGATTCATAAGTCTCCATATCTTTTTCGTTAATTCCCAGTCGTTTAGCTACATCCAAAGCCATACTGGAAACTTTTGGCTTTGCTTTAACCCACGTTCCCCTGAGCTCCCTAAGGAAAATATTTATCGCCACTGGCCCGACACCCTTAAACTCCTTAAGCCTTTTCTCCAAATCTTCTGAGTCTTTAGCTAGCTCATTTAACTCTTCCAAGCTTCCACCATAACGCTCTTTTAAAAGATTAGCTGCCTCTAGAAGATTTGTTGCTGTTGAGAAGTCATATCTTACATAGCCTCCAGAATCCAAAACCTCGACAAGTCTATCCCAACCAGCATTCAATAACTCTTCAGGAGTTGTAAAACCGCTATCCATGAATTTTTGAAAAGTTTTCTTAGCGATTTCACTAGAAATTCTTTTAGCAAAAAGAACTGAAGCCAAAAACCATTTAAATCTATCTTCAGGCTTTGTCAAATCTAAGCCGAGCTCTTCAGAATAAGAAGGTATCTTTAAGAGAATTTCTCTAATCATGAAATGTATCCCATATATTTAGATTATGATTGAATTTAAATTGTATCCTTCCCCTCTTCTAACATAAATCTATGAGTAGAGAGATCCATGGGATGCACGTGCACACATTTCTACAAAGCCGATTTGCGGCAAGGAATTCAAGGGGATAATAAAGATTAGCCTACATTTTGAGAAGAATCATAAACTAAGTCCCAAAAGTAAAGAAGCATTAAATTCCAGTTTGAAACCTGAGGAGGAAATCTCGTTTATATTCTTTGTTTTGCCATTTCCGAACTCATCGTACTACAATTCAGCTTCTCAATAAATAGGAGAATACTTCCCCTTCAGGGGAACGAAAAGGACGTTTGTTAAGTATTTTGTTTCAATATCAGTAGATGAAATTTTCTGGAGCAAGACCAATTCTTGAAATTCTGAGGAGCCTATAGGTGCTATCATCTTTCCCTCTATTTTAAGCTGATTAATCAATTCAGAAGGAAATTCTCTGCATACTGCTGTTATGCTTATCTTATCATAAGGCGACTCCTTTTCATAACCAAAAGAACCATCTCCAAGTATTGTTATTATATCTGAATAGCTAAGCCTTTCTAGATTCCTTCTGCCAGAGATATAAGTCACTTCATCTATTTCTATTGTAACAACTTTTCCCTTTGAACCTACTACTTCTCTAGCCAAAGCAGCTCCATATCCAGAACCCATTCCTATTTCTAAGAACTTATCACCCTCCTTGATCTCTAATGGTTCGTAGAACAAAGGATAGGCGTGAGGACAAGAAATTGTTGAACATTCTCCAGGAATGGGCAGTGGAATCTCTTCCCAATAAGTACTTCCATAGTAAGCATAGTCTCTATAATCCTCAGATATAAATTCCTCCCTAGGAACAACGAGCATCGCCCGAATTAGAGCCTCAGAACCGAGAATACCTTCTTTCCTTAGTTGCTTAACTTTCTTTTTCCTTTCAATTTCGAAATCTTCTTTTGTTTTTGTTGGTTTCTTTGGAGGTGGTATTATGTAACCAATCATTTTTATCTCCATATTTTACTTTTTACCAAATGCATCAACATTTTTAGAATTTAAATAATCTTTTCCTGTCACTTGCAAAACATTCCATATTTCAAATAAGATTCTACAAGATGAAAAGAATCTATTGTTTTATGGATTTTATCAATTCTTGCACGTTTCCCCACACTTATTCCAAGCTGCCTTGCAATTGCTCATTAACTGAGGCCTTTATCCCTAAGTTCTTTCACTTCTTCACAAGTTACTTTGACTGTGGTCTCCCCCAATATCC
>CAZJXZ010000195.1:0-4918 GCA_964549955.1 uncultured Eubacteriales bacterium | reverse complement strand
TTATTTGGGTAACTCCTCACAATTTTCTGCATAGAATTTAGCGTTATCATAAGATAGATCGTAATGATTATCTTATAATTAGCTTTTGATGCAGGAAGGTGCTCACAAGTCATAAGTAGATTAATCTCTATCCTTCCTCAAAATTATATTTTTAACTTCAATATTTAAATATAAATATGGTTTATACTCAACCAAATCTCCTATTTCACCTCTTGCCGTTAAGACAATCCCTTTTTAAATATGCAAATGTCGTTCTCTAAAAAGGAGGACTCATGGAAATCCAGAGAAGAGTCAAGTATGAGGAAGAGCTGGACAAAAATTTTTTGGGCGAAGTGAAGGAGATGTCCGGCTGCGACGAGGTCGACCGCTGCATCCAGTGCGGAACCTGTAGCAGTTCCTGCCCGATGTCTGTCTACATGGATTATCCGCCGCGCAAGATAATAGCCCTGGTTAAGAACGGCTTTAAAGAAGAAGCGCTCAAAAGCTTTACCATCTGGCTTTGTCCTTCATGCTACACCTGCCAGGTCCGTTGCCCAGCCAATATCAAAATCACGGATGTTATGTATGCTTTAAAACGAAGAGCTATTGAAGAGAAAGTTTATCCTTCCGGGTTCGCCATTCCCGTCCTGGCTAAAGAGATGCATAAAATCATCGCCAACAACGGCCGTAGTTCCGAGCTGTGGCTGATTCTGAACATGTATCTCAAGTCAAAAAATCCTCTGGGGCTGTTGAAGATGGCGCCGATGGGGTTGAGCTTGATGAAGACAGGCCGGATGAGCCTGAAGAAGGAAAAAATAAAGAACAGAAAACAGTTGAAAAGACTATTGAAGACCGTGAAGGAGGGAGCCAATGACTGAATACCTCTACTATCCCGGCTGTTCTCTGAGAGGTAACGCCAAGCACTACGAAGAATCCATTCTTCCTGTTTTTAAAGAATTGGGAATTGGGTTGGAAGAACTGGAGGATTGGAACTGCTGCGGAGCCACAGCCTACTTCTCGGTGGATGACACCATGGCTGCCGCCATCTGCGGACGCAACCTGTCCATTGCCGAAAGGACGGGTAAAAACATCATGGCTCCCTGTGCTGGCTGTTATCTAACCTTGAAGAAATCCAATCAATTCTTGAGGAGCGAGAAGAAGAAAGCGAAAAAAATCTTGAATGACCTAAAAAACACAGGCTGTGAATACGCGGGAAAAGTTGATGTTAAACATCCCTTAGAAATCCTCACCAAGGAAATGGGCACGGAGGGAATAAAGTCGAAGGTCAGACGAAAGCTCACCGGGCTTAAAGTTGTCTGCTATTACGGCTGCCAGCTGGTCAGGCCTTACACAGACTTTGATGACCCTGATTATCCCACGGCTCTGGACAGCATCATGGAAGCTGTCGGCGCGACGCCTGTCGATTACTCCTCAAAAACCCGATGTTGCGGCGGCTCTCTAACCGGAACCATAGAGGAAGTCGGCCTGAGGCTAAACTATATCCTCCTCAAAGAAGCAAAAAGAAAAGGCGCTGATGCCATGGTGACCATCTGTCCTCTCTGCCAGTTTAACCTGGAAATCTTGCAGAGCAAAATTGTCCATACATATAAAGAGGACATCAAAATGCCCGTTCTCTATTTCAGTCAGCTCATGGGCCTGGCGCTGGGCATTCCCCGAGAAGACCTCGGTTTCTCCCGCTCCATTATTTCTTTGAAACCGATGTGGGAGAAACTCCAGAATGGAGGAGCAAAATGAATGAAAACGGCCAACCAAGAATCGGAGTTTTTGTTTGCCACTGCGGCACAAATATCGCCGGCAAGGTCGATGTGGCTAAAGTCGTCGAGTTTGCCTCAAAGCTGGACAGCGTGGTTGTGGCCAAGGAATATAAATTCATGTGCTCTGACCCGGGCCAAGAACTGATCAAGCAGAGCATCAAAGACCACAGCCTCAATCGGGTGGTGGTTGCCTCCTGTTCCCCTCTGATGCATGAACCAACCTTCAGAGGGGTAACAGCCGAAGGAGGCCTGAATCCTTTCTACTTCCAGATGTCCAATATCCGTGAGCATTGTTCCTGGGTGACCGAAGACCCGGAAAAAGCAACCAAGAAGGCAAAGGCCCTTATCTCGGCTGCGGTGCGGAGGGTCGCCCTTCACGATCCCCTGATTAAAAAAGCTGTTCCAGTCCGACCAGAAATCCTTATTGTCGGAGGAGGAATCGCCGGCATCCAGGCTGCCCTGACCTATGCCAATTCAGGTAAAAAGGTTTATCTCGTAGAAAAACAGCCCTCCATCGGCGGGCACATGTCCATGCTGGATAAGACTTTCCCGACTCTCGACTGCTCTGCCTGTATTCTCACTCCAAAGATGACTGAAGTCGGCAAGCATCCCAATATCGAGCTTCTCAGCTGGAGTGAGGTCAAGGAAATTTCAGGCTATGTCGGGAATTTTAAGGCAAGAATAAGAAAAAAGGCGCGTTATGTCGACATTGATAAATGCAACGGCTGCGGCGCCTGCTGGGAGAACTGCCCGACAACCATCACTCCCTCGGAAAGAGTCATCAGAAAAGGAGAGGTCATTATCAAGCGGCTGACAAAGGAACAGTAAAATGACTCTGAGAAAGATCAAGGAAATCCTTCAAGCCGAAGTCATCTGCGGCGAGGAGCATCTTGATGAGGACGTCAAATTCGCCGGAGCATCTGATTTGATGAGCGATGTCCTGGCCTTTGGCCAGCCCGGGATCCTGCTTCTGACTGGACTATCCAATTTCCAGTCCGTCCGGACTGCAAATATCATCGAAGCCAAGGCCGTAGTCTATGTTCGGGGCAAAAAGCCTGATAAGCAAGGAATAAAGATGGCCATAGAGAAAGGAATTCCGATTCTTTCCACTAAGCTTATGATGTATAAAGCCTGCGGCCTTCTCTACAGCCTTGGAATTCCTGGAGTGGACGAGCTCCAGGGAAAGAAATGATGATGAGCGCTGAAAATGTTTTATCTCAAAGCTTTGAGATCATCGGTCGGGATTTCAGCCGCGCCGGAAGCGTCTCCACCAAAGTCAAGGAAATTCTTCAAGAAATCGGCATCGACTCGATTATCATCAGGCGGGCAGCTATCGCGGCTTACGAGGCAGAGATGAACGTGGTGATGTACGCCAACAGAGGTGAATTGATTCTGACCATCACGCCCAAGAAAATTCATTTCAAAGTTGAGGATAAGGGCCCTGGTATCGAGGATATCGAGCTGGCTATGCAGGAAGGCTATTCAACGGCGACTGATGAAATGCGGGAAATGGGTTTTGGAGCAGGAATGGGCCTTGCTAACATAAAAAAGAACGCAGACCAGTTCGAAATTTCCTCAACTCCAGGATTAGGAACAACATTGGATATTACCCTTTATTTGAATCAAGCGGAGAAGAGATGAATCACTACTTCCACTCTATCCGTGTCGATGAAGAAAAGTGCTCAGGCCGGATGAGATGCATGCGGGCTTGCCCCACTCAAGCCATCAGAGTTAGAGGTGGAAAAGCAATTATTCTCGAAGAGAGGTGCATCGATTGTGGAGAATGCATCACGGCCTGTCCAAAGGGAGCGATCATCCCTCTGACCGACCCTTTTGGTGAGCTCTCCAAATTCAGACATACTGTAGCCATTCCCTCGCCTGCGCTCTATGCCCAGTTCGGCAGAGAAATCCTGCCTGATAAGATTCTCGCCGGGCTGAAAAAACTGGGCTTTGACGACGCCTTCGACCTAGCTCAAACCTGTGGAGAGGTCAGCTTCGCTATCCAGGAGTTTCTAAGAGAATACAAGGGACCCAAACCCCTTATCTCCAATGCTTGTCCGACCGTAGTCCGCCTGATTCAGGTTGAATATCCTGGCCTCATCGAGCAAATCATCCCCATCAACACTCCAAGAGAAATCATTTCCAGGGAGATCAAGAAGAAAAAATCAAAACAGTATGGCCTTAAGGAAAAAGAAATCGGCACCTTCTATCTAACTCCCTGTCCAGTGAAAATGATTTCCATCAAGCAGCCTGCAGAAAAAGGGAAATCTCACTTGGATGGAGCCATCTCCATCTCTGATATCTACGGCCCTCTCCTCTCAGCCATGGAAGGTATGGAGAAAGGAAGCTACAAAAAAGCGCTGGAGAGCATCTGCATTCTGGGTATTGGCTGGGCTATGGTCGGAGGGATTTGCAGAACTCTGAGGCTTAAAAATTCTTTGTCAGTCTCAGGTTTAAGCGAAATCCTCAAGGTTTTTGACGATATCGAGAAGGGCAAGCTGAGGAACATCGACTTCATCGAGGCCTATTCCTGCCATCAAGGATGCGTGGGAGGATCGTTGACCGTCGAAAACCTCTATATTTCCTACAATAAAATTATCAACCTGATTGAAACCCTTGAATTCGAAAAAATCAAAGCCTGTCCTGACATCAGAGAAGTCAGAAGGCTTTATCAGCAAAAATACTTCTTTCTTGAGGGAAAAATCGAGCCTCGCCCCCTTAAGCCTCTCGATGAAGATTTATCCAGGTCAATAATGAAACGAAAAGAAAAAGAAGCGATATATGAAACATTGAACAAAATCGATTGCGGAGCCTGCGGCTCTCCCACCTGCCTGACTTTTGCTGAGGATGTGGTGAGAGGGGAGGCAGAGCTCACTGACTGCATCTTCAAGCTTCCTCGGCGCTTCGGAGACCTTCATCAGGAAATCTCCGCACAGTGCGATAAATCTTCTTCTTCAAATCATGAGAAACGCAAGGGCAATAAGAAGAAGGAAGGAAAGATGGAAGAAAAATGAAATTAAAAGAAATTATCGAAAAGCTCAAGCTTAAGGTTTTAACGGGCAAGGACAGACTCGATGCAGAGGTCAGCGGAGGATACACCAGCGACCTCCTCAGCGACGTGATGGCCAACAGCCGCGAAGGGAACCTGTGGATTACCCTTCAGA